>NZ_BBSK01000043.1:0-4084 GCF_001319805.1 Burkholderia sp. E168m22 | reverse complement strand
GGCGCGGCGAACTTCACGCCGCTCGTCGCGGGGCCGGGTGTCGCGGCGCTGGCGCCCGCGGCCGACGCGGCGTGCGCGGCCGAAGCGCCCGAAGCCCCCGGTGTGCCGCTCGCAGCGGACGCGGCCGCCGCCGGCGGTTCGCCGTGCTCGGCCGTCTGCGTCGACGTGAGGACCGGCTCCTGCGACGGCGCGGGTTTCGGCGGGGCGGCCTTGGGCGCGGCCGGACGTTCGACCGGCTTCGGCTCTGGCGGCGCAGGCTGGCGCTCGATCGGCTGCGGTTTCAGCAATTCGATCTGCACAGGGATGTCGGCGGGCGGCGGCGGCGTGAACGATTCGCGGTTGCGCATCAGCCAGAAGCCGGCGAGCGCATGCAGCACCAGCACGGCGACGAGTGCGACGCCCACGCGCAGCCAGCGGCGGGGCCGGGCGTGAGTCGGGCGAAGGTCGGCAGGCTGCATGGGCATCGGAACAGGATCGGGCGCGTGGGTGACGTCGGGCGCGCGGCGCGCGCCACAGGAATCGGACCGTCGGATGCGCTGCGCGTTCGCGATGCGTGACGTGGCGTGAACCGGATGCGTCAGGCGTCGCGTGCGTCGGGACTATAGCCGAGTTCGTAAGACAGTTTCTGCGCGCAGGCGCGCAGCGCGGTGTCGATCTCGCCGCCCCACGCGATGTCGAACGAGCCTTCCTGGCCGAGCGCGACGATCGCGAGCGCGAGTTCGCCGACCGCGTCGAACACCGGCATGCAGAACGCGTGGATCGTCGGCAGCAGCATCCCCTCGACGCGCGCGGCCTGGTGCCGGCGCACGTCGGCGAGCACCGCATCGACTTCGTCGAGCGTGCGCGGGCCGCCGCGGTGCGGCGAGCGGCGCGTATCGGCGAGTTCGCGCTCGAGCATCGCGGCGGTCTTGCTGCGCGGCAGGTACGCGGCGAACAGCAGGCCCGTCGCGGAACCGAGCAGCGGCATCACGTCGCCGAGCTTCAGAGACGCCTTCGCCGGATGGCTCGATTCCATCCAGTGCACGATCGTCGGCCCCTGGTTGCCCCATACCGCGATGCCGACCGTCTGGTCGAGACGGTCGCGGAATTCGGTCAGCGCGATCCGCGCGAGCTTCACGCCGTCGACGCGCGCGAGCCGCGCGAGGCCCATCTGCAGCGCGAAGCCGCCGAGCTCGTAGCGGCCCGAGACGGGGTCCTGCGACACGACGCCGAGCCGCGAGAAGCTGACCAGGTAGCGGTGCGCCTTCGCCGGGCTCATGCCCGCGCGCTGCGCGAGATCGCGCAGCATCATCGCGCGCGGCTCGCTCGTCAGCACGTCGAGCAGGCGGAAGCCGACCTCGATCGACTGGATGCCGGAACGGACCTTCTCGCCGTGTTCGCCGGAAGCAGCGTCGTCGGTATCGGAGTCGGCGAGATCGTCGTCGGGAAGCGGGCTGGCGGGCATGGGCAACGGGTGCGCGAAAATGCGACAGGAAACGGGGCGAAAACGGCGTGCGCGATCGTGGCGCGCCGCATGGATTCACCATCGTAAAATAGATTCCCTCCATCGTCACTACAACGGCAGATCCTCCCTATGAAACTTGCTTCGCTGAAGGACGGCACGCGCGACGGCCAGCTGATCGTCGTGTCGCGCGACCTGCACACCGCGGCGATTGCCGATGCGATCGCGCCGACGCTGCAGCGCGTCCTCGACGACTGGGCGTTCTACGCGCCGCAACTGCGCGACCTGTACGACGCGCTGAACCACGGGCGCGCGCGCAACGCGTTCGCGTTCGATCCGGCCAACTGCATGGCGCCGCTGCCGCGCGCGTTCCAGTGGGCCGACGGCTCCGCGTACGTGAACCACGTCGAGCTCGTGCGCCGTGCGCGCGGCGCCGAGATGCCGCCCGAGTTCTGGACCGATCCGCTGATGTACCAGGGCGGCAGCGACGATTTCCTGGGGCCGCGCGACGACGTCGTGTGCCCGTCCGAGGAATGGGGCATCGATTTCGAGGCGGAAGTCGCGGTGATCACCGGCGACGTGCCGATGAGCGCGACGCCCGACGACGCGCTGAAGGCCGTGCGGCTCGTCACGCTCGTGAACGACGTGTCGCTGCGCAACCTGATTCCGGCCGAACTCGCGAAGGGCTTCGGCTTCTTCCAGAGCAAGCCGGCCACCGCGTTCGCGCCGGTCGCCGTCACGCCCGACGAGCTGGGCGACGAATGGCGCGAAGGCCGCGTGCACCGCCCGATGATCGTCCACTGGAACGGCAAGAAGGTCGGCCAGCCCGATGCGGGCACCGACATGGTGTTCCACTTCGGCCAGTTGATCGCGCACGCGGCGAAGACGCGCAACCTGCGTGCCGGCTCGATCGTCGGCTCGGGCACGGTGTCGAACAAGGACGCGAAGCGCGGCTACTGCTGCATCGCCGAGAAGCGCTGCCTCGAGACGATCGAGCACGGCGCGCCGCAGACCGAATTCATGCGCTACGGCGATACGGTGCGCATCGAGATGTTCGATGCGGCCGGCAAGTCGATCTTCGGCGCGATCGAGCAGTCGGTTTCCCCGCCCGACGGCGCGGCATAAGCGGCGCGGTACGCAACGCGCCGGCGACACCCGGCTTCGGCCCGCGCGCCGGGTTTCGCCCGATGTTTGACCGCGCGGGCTTGGCTACACTCGATTCAAGCGTTCGAGCGCCTCGAACAAGGAGCAGCAGATGGCCGATCTTGCCGCGTACGGCGGTTACGAAGCACTGAAGGTGACGCGCCGCGACCATGGCGTGCTCGACATCGTGATGAGCGGCGAGGGCGCGAACCGCAGCGGCCTCGCGACCGCGAACGCGCGCATGCATCGCGAGCTCGCCGACATCTGGCGCGACGTCGATCGCGATCCCGACACGCGCGTCGCGGTGATCCGCGGCGAAGGCAAGGGCTTTTCGGCGGGCGGCGATCTCGCGCTCGTCGAGGAGATGGCGAACGATTTCGACGTGCGCGCCCGCGTGTGGCGCGAGGCGCGCGACCTCGTCTACAACGTGATCAACTGCAGCAAGCCGATCGTGTCGGCGATGCACGGGCCGGCCGTCGGCGCGGGGCTCGTCGCCGGGCTGCTCGCCGACATTTCGATCGCCGCGAAGGATGCGCGCATCATCGACGGCCATACGCGGCTCGGCGTCGCGGCCGGCGACCACGCGGCGATCGTGTGGCCGCTGCTGTGCGGGATGGCGAAGGCGAAGTACTACCTGATGCTGTGCGAGCCCGTGAGCGGCGAGGAGGCCGAGCGGATCGGGCTGGTCTCGCTCGCGGTCGAGCCGGCCGACCTGCTGCCGAAGGCGTACGAAGTGGCCGAGCGGCTCGCGCACGGTTCGCAGTCGGCGATCCGCTGGACCAAGTACGCGCTGAACAACTGGCTGCGCATGGCCGGCCCGACCTTCGATACGTCGCTCGCGCTCGAATTCATGGGTTTTTCGGGGCCCGACGTGCAGGAAGGCATCCGTTCGCTGCGCGAGCGGCGCCCGCCCGCGTTCCCCGGCGACGCGCCGTTCTGACGTGCGCGCTATGATCGAACCACGCGCGGCTGCGCGACGCACGGCGGCCGCCTCGCTCCCCCAGTCAACCAGGATGCCCGTATGACGACCGATGCCCCCGGCGCCAACCCTTTCGCCGGCTTTGCCGGGTTCCAGCCCGCCGACATGATGGACCGGATGTGGGACATGATGCGGATGTCGCCGTTCGGCGGGATGGCGCCGTTTCCGGGCGCCACGCACGGGCTGCCGCCGTCGCTGTCGAGCATGTCCGACATGATGTCGCCGCTCACGAACGTCGAGGAGCTCGACAAGCGGATCACCGACCTGCGCGCGGTCGAGCAATGGCTGAAGCTCAATCTCGGGATGCTGCAGTCCGCGATCCAGGCGCTCGAGGTGCAGCGCGCGACGCTTGCGACGCTGCGTGCGTTCGGCGCGTTCGCGCAAAGCTCGATGTCGGCGGCCGAGGAAGCGGCCGTGGCCGCCGCGCAGGCCGCGAAACCCGCGTCGGCGGGCGAGGCCGCACCCGATGCCGCGGCGTCCGCGGCGGATGCGCCGGCGGGCGACCCCGCGCAGCAGTTCGA
>NZ_BBSK01000042.1:0-1828 GCF_001319805.1 Burkholderia sp. E168m22 | reverse complement strand
CCGCCGCGAAGCGCGCGAAGCCGTCCGGTTCGGCCGCGGAGCGCGCGGCGGCCCCTTCGTCGCCCGAAACGCGTCCGCCGAAGCGCTCGACGTGATGCGGCCCGGGTAGCAGGTCGATCATGCGACTCGCGCTCGTTCTGATGGGAGGCGGCGCGCGCGCCGCATACCAGGTCGGCGTACTGAAGGCGCTGGCCGAGATCGCGCGCGAGGCCGATCCGCAGCGGCACACGCTGCCGTTCGCGGTCGTGTGCGGTTCGTCGGCCGGCGCGATCAACGCGACGTCGGTCGCGAGCCACGCGGACGACTTTTCCCATGGCGTGCGGCGCCTGCTCGAATTCTGGGAGCCGTTGCGCGCCGACTATGTGTATCGCACCGACTGGCTCGGCATCGCGGCCGCCGGCGCGCGCTGGCTCGCGACGATGACGTTCGGCTGGGCGGCGCGCCGCTCCCCGCGCGGGCTGCTCGACAACACGCCGCTCGCGCACCTGCTGCAGCGCGAGCTGAGTTTCCACCGGATCGAGCAGATGCTCGAGGCGCGCCTGCTGCATGCGCTCGCGATCACCGCGCTCAGCTATTCGAGCGGCCGGCACCTCACGTTCTACCAGGCCGCCGAGCCGATCCAGGCGTGGCGGCGCGCGCAGCGCACCGCGCGGCTCGTCGACCTGTCGGCGTCGCACCTGCTCGCGTCGTCGGCCATTCCGTTCGTGTTCCCCGCCGTGCCGCTCGTGCTCGACGGGCAAATCGAGTACTTCGGAGACGGCTCGATCCGGCAGATCGCGCCGCTGTCGCCGGCGATCCACTTCGGCGCGGATCGGATCGTTGTCGTCGGTGCAGCCGATCCGCGGCCCGAGATTCCGGCCGCGAACGGCGCGGGACGGGCCCGTGGCTATCCGAGCCTCGCGCAGATCGGCCAGCAGGTGCTCGCGAGCGTGTTCCTCGACTCGATCGGCTCGGACATCGAACGGATCGAGCACATCAACCGGATGATCGAGCACCTGCCGCACCAGGTCGAGATCGACAGCGGCTGGCGGCACGTCGACGTGCTCGCGATCGCGCCGTCCGAGCGCATCGAGCTGATTGCCGCGAAGCACCTGAAGCAGATGCCGGCGACGATGCGCGGGCTGCTCGGCGCGATCGGCGGCAGCCAGCCGGCCGGCGCGTCGTTCGCGAGCTACCTGCTGTTCGAGGAGGCCTTCACGCGCGAGCTGATCGAGCTCGGCTACCGCGACGGCCGGGCGCAGCGCGAGACGCTCGCCGACTGGATCGCTCAGGCGGACGGCAGCAGCGCACCGGCGGCCGGCACGCCGCCGGAAGGCGGCCTCGCGGCCGGCGAAATACGGGTCTGACACGCGCAGGCGCAATGTAAGGTTGCGTTTTCGCGACGGTCGGGCGCGACCGATCGCCGCACCGCGGTTGGCGGCGCGCGACCGGGCAGGCGTCTCGGAACCGTCATGCACGCGTGCTATCATGGCCGCCGCCGTATACACCATATCGAGCAGCCCGCCGATCCGGCATCCGCACGGGACCTTTCGGGGAACCCGCCTGGGGCAGGGGACGGGCGCGCCAACGAGCCGGCCAGCGCCGGCCCCCACTCAGGCAAGCGCGACCGGCCTCCGTCGGAACGGAGCGGGTTGCGGCATGCCCAACGGCGGCAACGCGGCCGCCCGGCCGCCGGACGAGGAATCAGCGTCCGGCGGGCCGGTTTCCCGCGTAAAATTAGAGTCTTGGCTGCAAAAAGCGCGCGTGGCGCGCTGGCGCGGCAACAGTCACGTTTAGAGAAGTCGCATTGCGCAGAACAGGGGTGGGACCATCATGAACACCATGCTTT
>NZ_BBSK01000041.1:0-4170 GCF_001319805.1 Burkholderia sp. E168m22 | reverse complement strand
ATATCTGCGCTACATGAAGAAAGCGCTGAACAACTGCGGCGACGTCGCGCGTGCCGCCTTCGCGAAGATCGGCGTGCTGATGGCGTCGGCGCGCCGCACCGAGAAGCCGCTGCACCCGACCAACCTGCACGTGAACCAGGCGCTGTTCCCGCGCGACACCGTGCAGTCGCGCCTGCCCGATCCGGAATGGCTCGAGCGCTGGCTCGACGAGCAGATCCGTTTCGACGGCGAATGGGAGAAGAAGGTCGTCGAGCGGATTCTGCACAACCTGTCGATCCTGTTCGAGCGCACGTTCGCGACCGCGCAGGAACTGAACCGCTACCGCAAGGAAGTCACCGGCCGCCTGCAGGCCGAAAGCGGCCCGTCGTCGGCCGCGCAGCCGGCCTGAGGCCGGCTGGTGTGCCGCCGCCGGCGCGCGTTGCGCCCGGCTCGCGGCACCGTGTCGCGCTCGTCGCATGAAGCCCGCCCGGCCGGTCCGGCGGGCTTTTTATCGGGTGCCGCCGTCGCGCGCGCCGTCGTTTATCCCGTCCGATCTCCATCATGTCCGCCACTTTCGAACGCAAGCTGATCACCCGTGATGCCCTCGTCGCGCTGCGCGCATCGCTGCCGTCGCCCGTCGTGTTCACCAACGGCGTGTTCGACATCCTGCATCGTGGTCACGTCACGTATCTCGCCGATGCGAAAGCGCTCGGCGCCTGCCTGATCGTCGGCGTGAACAGCGATGCGTCGGTGCGCATGCTCGGCAAGGGCGACGACCGGCCGATCAACCGCGAAGAAGATCGCGCGGCATTGCTCGCGGCGCTGGAAAGCGTCGACTGGGTCGTGACGTTCGGGGAAAAGACGCCCGTGTCGCTGATCGAAGCCGTCCGTCCGGACATCCTCGTGAAGGGCGGCGATTACGACATGGACGCGCTGCCGGAATCGGCGCTCGTGCGCGGCTGGGGCGGCCGGGCGCTGGCGATTCCGTTCGAGCACGATCGCTCGACCACTGCACTGCTCAAGAAGGTGCGCGCGCAACAACCGTGAGCGCGACGCGGCGCCGTCACGGGGCGGACGCCGCGAGCGGTGCGGCCGTGACGGCCGGCGCCGCGATCGGGCCGCCGACGACCGGCTGGTCGGTCGCCCGCACGAGCGGTGTCACGCGCAATGCGTCGGGCCGCACCTGCCGCGACAGCACGCCCGGTTCGCGCGGGCCGGCCGCGGGCAGCGGCCCGAACATGCCGCGCGCTACCACGAACGCGAGCATGTTGGCGAGAAAGAGAACAGCGATCAGCCAGCGCAGCATCGTCGAAACTCCTTGTCGTCATTGACGTGATTCACGTCGTTCAGTCGAGCCGGCCGCATGGCCGGCTTTTTTCATGGCTTTCGTTGACCGTTCGTGCGGGCCGCTGGCGCGGTACCGCGCGTATTGCCTCGCGGCGTGACGTGGGCCGGCCGGGCTCACTTTGGCCTGCGTCGCGACGCGCCGGCGCGATGCCGACGCTTTTGCGTCAATCCTGCGTCGTTGCCGGGGCGGCCGCGTCTGTTGCGATCAGCGCGAGCCCGGACAGGATCAGCGCGTCATGCCGCGTATGCGCGACCGTCAGCGCACGCGCGACGTCGTCCGCCGCACCGCCTGCCAACACGAGCCGCACGGGCGCCTGCCACGCCGCGACGAGATCGCGCCACGCGCGTTCGATCAGGCCGGCCTGCGCGTACAGGCAGCCGGCCGACAGCGAGCGTGGCGTATCGATCTGGAACGGTTCGGCCTGCGCGCCCGCGAGCAGGCCGCTGGCGATATCCGTGGTCAGCGTCGGTAACTGCGCGGTGTGCGTGCCGAGCGCGCGCATCATCAGCGCCCAGCCCGGCGCGATCAGCCCGCCCGTGAAGCGGCCGTCCGCGCGCAATGCCTCGAGCGTCGTCGCGGTGCCGAACGTCGCGATCAGCAGATGCTCGCCGGGAAACGCCGCGTGCGCACCGATCAGGCCGGCCCACCGGTCGCTGCCGAGCTGTTCGGGCGTCGTATAGCCGTTCGTCACGCCGCATTGCACGGGCCGCGAGCGGATCGTCGTGCGCGGCAGGCCCGGCCAGCGTGCGTCGAGCAGCGCGTCGAGCCGTGCGGCCACGTCGGCGCCCGCGACGTTCGAGATCCACGCGCCGCGCGGCCGCGGCAGGTGCGACCAGTCGGGATCGGCGCCGCCGTCGCGCGTATGGCCGAACGCGCCCGTGTCGACGAGCGAGCGCCGCGCGTCGGCGAGCGCCCACTTGATCCGGCTGTTGCCGGCGTCGATCAGCAGGTGCGGTTCGCTCATTGCGCTTCGCGCAGCGACACGTCGCCGGCCGCGATCGTTTGTATGCCGTTCGGCGTGTCGAGCAGCAACTGGCCGGCCGCATCGATGCCCGTCGCGATGCCGCGCGCGCGTTCGACGCCCTGTTCGAGCAGCACGACTTCACGGCCCGCGTACGCGTGCAGCGCGTGCCAGCGCGGCAGGAACGGCGCGAGGCCGTCGGTGCCGAACTGCGCGAGCGCGGGCGTGAGCGCGTTCAGCGACGCGGCGAGCGTATCGGTGAGGTTCGCCGACGCGCACGCGATCGACAGCGCGGCGGGCGGCAGGCCGCTCGCGAGCGTCGCTTCGCGCGCGCGCAGCGCGTCGACCTGCGCGGCCACGGCTTCCGCGCCGCGCACGTTGATGCCGAAGCCGATCACGACGGCGGTGGCGTCGGCGGTGGTCCAGACGGTTTCGATCAGGATCCCGGCGAGCTTGCCGACGATGCGCGGCGTGCCGTCGTCGTCGGCCGTCAGCAGCAGGTCGTTCGGCCATTTGAGCGCGACGCGCGTGCGGGCGTCGAGCGGCAGCGTGGCCAGCCCTTCGGCGAGCGCGACGCCGATCGCGATGCTGAGGCCGCCGAGCGCATCGACGGCGCGCGGCACGATGCAGCCGACCGAGCACAGCAGCGCATTGCCGGGCTGCGCGAACCACGGGCGGCCCTGCCGGCCGCGGCCGGCCGTCTGCTCGAACGCGACGCGCACGAGCGGCGCGGGCAACGCGTTCGCGCTGCGCGGCAGCGCCTTGAGCCGGGTCGCGACGTCGGCGTTGGTCGAGCCGGTGGCGGCGACGATGTCGAGCGGCCACGCGCGCGGCGCGGCGTCCAGGTGCGCCTCGAGCCGGTTGCGCGCGATGTGCGCGTCGCCGGATTCGGGCGTGTCGGAGGAGGTGGGGGCGTTCATGGCGCCTATTGTAGCGACAGGGGGCGTTGGCGCGCGCCGGAGGGCGCGCCCAACCTGCAGGACGACACGGCGTGGCTTAGCGCTGCATCTCTATCCGCGCTCCAGCGCCTTGATGTCCTCTTCCGACGTCATCTTGCACGCGAGCGGCGTCCTGCCCTTCAGCGCCGGGCCTTGGCGGGTCGAAACGAGGATTGGTGCGCCGCCGACGGCTCGCAGAAGACGCATACGACGCAACCACCGTTCGGCCAGGTCACGCTCGTGCGCTCCCCCAGCCGAACGGCCGTCACGGCGCGACGACCGGATGCTTCAGCGCATGCGCGGTCTCGATCCACTGCGCGTGGAACTCGTCTGCGTCGGGCCGAAGCCCGAGTTCGCCGTTGCGATAGGCCATCGCGAGCGTCTGCACGGCTTCCGGCAGCTCGTGCTCGGCGGCGCGGCGATACAGCGCGAGCGCACGCGCGTCGTCGCGCGACACGCCGCTGCCGTCGCGGTACGCGTTCGCGAGCATGAAGTCGGCGGCCGGGATGTCCGCGCGCGACGCGATGTCGAACCAGTGCGCGGCCTGCACCGGGTCGGCCGCGATGCCGTAGCCGCTGCGATAGATCAGCCCGAGGTAGTACGCGGCCGCCGGGTCGCCCTGTTCGGCCGCGGCGCCGAGCAGCGCGCGGGCGCGCACATAGTCCTTCGGAATGTCGCCGCTGCCGAGCAGCAACGCCTTGCCGAGCGCAAGCTGCGCGCGCCGCGCGGCCGGCGCGTCGGCCTTGCCCTCCGCCGCCGCGGCCGTTTCCAGCCAGCCGCGCCCCTCGTCGCGCAGCCCTGGCTCGTGCGCATCGACGAGCGCGATGCCGAGCGCCGCCTGCGCGGCGCCCGAGCCGCGGCGCGCGAGCGTGCGCAACTGGGCCAGCGCATGCGGCTCGGTCGCCTGCGTGACCATCGCCTGCCATTCGTCGAGCTGCGCGGCG
>NZ_BBSK01000040.1:0-97942 GCF_001319805.1 Burkholderia sp. E168m22 | reverse complement strand
CATCGTCCGGATCGGTTGCATCGCGTGTCTCATTGCGTGAGGTCGATTTCGTAGGTCGCGAGGTTCTTGCCCGAGCCGTCGTCGGCCGCGACCTGCGTGATGCCGGTCAGGCCGGCCGCCGCGGCGTCGCCGAGGCGGTTCGGCGCGGACGCGAACTGCACGTGCGCGACCGAGCTCGCGAGCTTCGTGAAGCGCCAGCTGCGCTGCGCGCCGTCGGCCGCGCGCGTGATCGCGCCGCGCTTCTTGATGAACGCGATCAGCACGTCGCGGTTAGCATCGGGCGACGCGAAGATCGTCTTGCTGCCGTCGAGGCCCGGGAAATTGCCGCCGCCGCTCGCACGGTAGTTGTTGGTCGCGACGATGAACTGCGCGTTCGGGTCGATCGGCGCGCCCTTGTACGTCAGGTTCCTGATTCGGCTGCCGACCGGCTGCGTGACGTCGATTTCATACGCGAGATCGGCCGACGTGAACATGTCGAAGTTGTAGCCGGGGAAGGTGCTGACGAGCGGCTGCACGGTGGCCTTGGTCGGGTCGATCGTGTTGAAGCGCTTGGCGGCCGTCTCGAGCCAGTTCTTCACGTCGGCGCCGCTCACCTTCACCGCGTACACGGTGTTCGGATACAGGTACAGGTCGGCCGCGTTGTTGATCGCGAGCGCGCCCGGCGCGACGTCGGTGTAGTCGGTGCCGCCGCCGAAGCCGCTCTTGAACGGCGCGCTGACCGACAGCACCGGCAGCGATGCGTACTGCGGTAGGTTCGCCTGCACGTAGGTCTTCACGTAGTCGGCCTGCGCCTCGTTGACGATCTGGATCGCGCCCGGATCGCCGACGTCCGCGAAGTACGAGTTCATCCGGTAGTCGGTCGAGCCGATCGGCGTCTTCACGTAGTCGATCGTCGCCTGGTGCTCGGCCGCGATCGCGGCGGACACCGACGGGTCGGCCGCGACGTAGCTCTTGTCGGCGTTCTGGATCGGCCGCGCCTCGACGGTCGTCTGCGACTTGTCGACGGCCCAGGTCTTGCCGTCGAACTTCAGGCCGAGCTTGATCACGCCGAGATGCTTGCCCCAGTAGTTGGCCATCACGGTCGGCACGCCGTTGACGGTGCCCTTGACCTTGTCGACGCCCGGCAGGTTGAACTGCGCCACGGTGCTGTTCGCGTCCGGGAACACCTGGTGCGAGTGGCCGATCAGCATCGCGTCGATGCCGGACACCTTCGACAGCCACCAACTGCCGTTTTCCATCGTCGGCGAGTACGCGGAATTGTCGAGGCCGCCGTGCGAGATCGCGACGACGAGATCGGCGCCTTTCGCGCGCATCTCCGGAATGTACTTCTCGGCCGCTTCCTTCAGCCCGGTCGTGTAGACCTTGCCGTCGAGCCAGCGCTTGTCCCAGTTCATGATCGCGGGCGGCGTGAAGCCGATGATGCCGATCTTCACGGGCGCGCTGACGGTCTTGCCGTCCGGCGTCGTGGCCGTCACCGTGCGCGTCAGGATCGTGTACGGCGTGAACAGCGGCGCGTTGGTCTTCGCGCTGATCACGTTCGCGAGTACCTGCGGGAAGTTCGGGCCCGCGCACTTCTTCTGCTGGGCCGGCGCCGGCAGGCCGTCGACCTCGAACGTGTTGCCGGTCACCTGCGACAGGTACGGCAGCCCGTAGTTGAATTCATGGTTGCCGATCCCGCCGCCGTCGAATTTCGCGGCGTTCATCACCTTGTAGATCGCGAGCGTCTGGTCGCAGCCGACCGGCTTCACGAGCGCCTGGTAGTCCGACAGCGCGGTGCCCTGGATCGTGTCGCCGTTGTCGAGCAGCAGCGTGTTCGGGTACTGCTTGCGCGCCTGCGCGATCAGCGTCGACACGCGCTCGAAGCCGAGCGAATTGTCGGCGGCGAGCTTGAAATAGTCGTACGACAGCACGTTGGTGTGCAGGTCGGTCGTCTCGAGCAGCGCGAGCGTGGCCGTCGTGCCGACGGGCGCCTGGGCCTCGGGCTGCGACGGCGGCGTGGCGGTGACGTCGTCGCCGCCGCAGCCGGCGAGGACGAAGGCGAGGCTGGCGAGCGCGGCGGCGGCCGGCACGTGGCGGCGGGAAAGCGGGGGGAGACGCATCGGTTGTCCTGTTCGGTGTTCTGTTTTATGAAACGCGAGGTACGCACGAATGGCGGCGCGGCGCGCCGTCGGCCTGAGGTGCGGCGCGTGAGAGTATCGAAAGGAAACGTGACGGAACAATGAAAGGTCGCGACGCGGGCAGCGGGCCGTGGCCCGTCTCGGTTTCGGGCCGGTCCCGGCCGGCACCAGCCCGGCGCCCCGGCTGCGCGCCCGAGCCCGGCGCCTCGATCGGCGCCCCCGGCCCCGCGCCCCGGCGGCGCCTCCCGAGTTCGCGCCGCCGGCTGCGCAACCCGCCGAAATCCTCACGTCGCGGCATCGGGCGGTTCGCTACAATGGCCGCTGTCATCCTTTTGCAAACAACCTGCCCTTGGACTTCGAGACTCCTCCCGGCCTGTCGGTCGACGCCGGCGGCCAGGGCCAGACGGTGCGCCTGACCGGCCAGTGGACCGCGCTCTCGCTCGCGCGCAACCGCGGCGCCGTGGCGCGCCGCATCGCGAGCATCGCCGCCGGGCGCGTGAGCGAATGGGATCTGTCCGGCATCGAGCGGCTCGACCACGTCGGCGGCCAGGCGCTGTGGCGCGTATGGGGCCGCAAGCTGCCGGCCGGCGTCGCGCTGAGCGCCACGCAGCGCACGATCTTCGAGCGCATCGAGCGGCTCGACAGCGAACGCGAGGCGCCGGAGCGCATCGTGCGCTTCGATCCCGTCACGCGGCTCGGCCTGGCGATCTTCGCGTTCGGCGAACACCTGCAGGGCGGCATCACGATGTTCGGCCGCGTGATCCTCGATGCGCTGTCGGTGCTGCGCCGCCCGAAGACGATGCCGTGGAAGGAAACCTCGGCGAACATCTACAGCGCCGGCGCGCAGGCGCTGCCGATCACCGCGCTCGTCGCGTTCCTGATCGGCATCGTGCTCAGCTACCTGTCCGCGCAGCAACTGCAGATGTTCGGCGCGAACCGCTACATCGTGAACATCCTCGGGCTGTCGGTGATCCGCGAGCTCGGCCCCGTGCTGTCGGCGATCCTCGTCGCGGGCCGCTCCGGCTCGGCGATCACCGCGCAGATCGGCGTGATGCGGGTGACCGAGGAGCTCGACGCGATGCGCGTGATGGGCATTCCGCACGGGCTGCGGCTGATCCTGCCGCGCGTGCTCGCGCTCGGCGTCGCGATGCCGCTGCTCGTGATGTGGACCAACATCATCGCGCTGACGGGCGGCGCGCTCGCCGCGAAGCTGGTGCTCGGCATCGACATCAACTATTTCGTGCGCTCGCTGCCGGGCGTCGTGCCGATCGCGAACCTGTACATCGGCGTCGGCAAGGGCGTCGTGTTCGGCATGCTGATCGCGCTGGTCGCGTGCCATTTCGGCTTCCGGATCAAGGCGAACTCGCAGAGCCTCGGCGAAGGCACGACCACGTCGGTGGTGTCGTCGATCACGGT
This sequence comes from Burkholderia sp. E168m22, assembly GCF_001319805.1. Taxonomy (NCBI): domain Bacteria; kingdom Pseudomonadati; phylum Pseudomonadota; class Betaproteobacteria; order Burkholderiales; family Burkholderiaceae; genus Burkholderia; species Burkholderia sp. E168m22. The sequence continues at coordinate 94,409 of NZ_BBSK01000040.1, read as the reverse complement.
CGTGATCCTCGCCGACGCGGTGTTCGCGATCCTGTTCCAGAACGTGGGGCTCGGATGAACGCATCGAACGAAACGACCGCGCATGCCGCGGCCATCGGCGCCGGGGCGGTCGGCCCCCGGCCGGACGCGGCCGCCGACGCCGGCGATCTCGTGATCGAGGTGCGCAACCTGACCAAGCGCTACGGGCGCAACATCGTTCACCAGAAGCTCGATTTCGACGTGCGGCGCGGCGAGATCGTGTCGATCGTCGGCGGGTCGGGCTCCGGCAAGACGACGCTCGTGCGGCAGATCCTGGGCCTCGAACGGCCGACGTCGGGCACGATCAAGGTGTTCGGCGAGGATACGTCGACGATCGACGATGCAAGCGCGCGGATGATGCGCACGCGCTCGGGGATGCTGTTCCAGCAGGGCGCGCTGTTCTCGTCGATGACGGTGTTCGACAACGTCGCGCAGCCGCTGCGCGAGCTCGGCCGCGTGCCGCCGGACCTGCTGCACGACATCGTGATGCTGAAGCTCGAGATGGTCGGGCTGCCGTGCAAGCACGCGTCGAAGATGCCGGCCGCGCTGTCGGGCGGGATGGTGAAACGGGTTGGCATCGCGCGCGCGATCGCACTGGAGCCCGAGCTGCTGTTCCTCGACGAGCCGACGGCCGGCCTCGATCCGCAGGCGTCCGACGAATTCGTCGAGCTGATCGCGACGCTGCATCGCACGCTCGGGCTGACCGTCGTGATGGTGACGCACGACCTCGACACGATGGTCGCGCTGTCGACGCGCGTCGCGGTGCTGGCCGACCGCAAGGTGCTGGTCGCCGCGCCCGTCGAGGAGGCCGCGAACGTCGACCATCCGTTCATCCACGAATATTTCCTGGGGCTGCGCGGGCGCCGCGCATTGCAGGCGCTGCCGCCCGAGCGGCGCGCGAAGCTGCCGAAGGCGGCCCTCGAACCGGCGCTCTCGAGCGTCGAGCTGTAGAAGCAAGGAACCCGCGAATGGAAAACAAATCACATGCGTTCTGGGCCGGCCTGTTCACGATCGCGCTGACGCTCGCGATCGCGGGCACCGTGTTCTGGTTCAACGTCGACCGCACCGTGCGCGTGCCGTACGACCTGCTCGCGCGCACCAACGTGACGGGACTGTTCCCGGATGCGGCGGTGCGCTTTCGCGGCCTCGACGTCGGCAAGGTGCAGTCGATCGGCTTCGATCGCACGCATCCGGGCCAGATCCGCATCCGCATCCTCGTCGATCACGATGCGCCGATCACGCAGTCGACCTACGGCAGCCTCGGCTTCCAGGGCGTGACGGGCATCGCGTTCGTGCAGCTGGAAGATACGGGGCGCGATCTGGCGCCGCTGCCGTCGTCGCCGAAGGCGATCGCGCAGATCCCGATGCGGCCGAGCCTGTTCGACCAGATCCAGGAGCGCGGCGACGTGCTGCTGCGGCAGCTCGAACTGGCCGCGAAGAGCGCGAACGCGCTGATGTCGCCCGAGATGCGCGAGCAGTTGCGCGCGACCGCCGAAAGCCTGCAGCACGCGGCCGACGGCGCCGCGACGCTGACGAAGCAGCTCGGCCCGGCAGTCACCGCGCTGCCCGAGACGATGCACGAGGTGAACCGCGCGATGGCGTCGGCGAACACGCTGCTGCAGCCGAACGGGCCGCTCGTGTCGAACCTGAACAAGGCCGGCACGGCCGCCGAGCAGGTCGGCGTCGCGCTGAACGGCCTCAACGCGCGCGTGCAGTACGACACGCTGCCGCGCTTCAATGCGCTGGCCGACAGCGTCGGCGACGCGTCGCGGCAATTGAAGGACGTCGCCGGTGAACTCGGCCGCAACCCGCGCAGTCTGTTGTTCGGTTCGCCCGGCGCGGCGCCGGGGCCCGGTGAAGCGGGCTTTGTCTGGCCGGGCGCGACGGCCGGGAAGTGATACACGGGACATACGGAACACACGGCAGCAGTTGATCGATCGTCCGGCCGGGAGCGGCCGGGCATGACGCCCATCGAAACCGGACACATCATGCAGGAATACGCCATGCCACGAATCCTTGACCGCGCGCTGCGCCCGGCCGCGGCCGCGCTCGCCGTGCTGACGCTCGCGCTCGCGGCCGGTTGCGCCGGCAACGACGCGGTGCTGTCGAACATCCGCTACGACCTCGGGCCTGCCTCGTCGGTGACGACCACCGGTTCGGGCCCCGCGCTGAAGGTGCTCGACGTCGCCGCGCCCGACGCGCTCGATTCGGACAAGTTCGCGTACCGCCTCGCGTACGCGGATGCGCAGCACGTGGCCGTTTATCGCGACAGCCGCTGGACCGCGCCGCCCGCGCAACTGCTCACGCAGCGGCTGCGCGGCGCGCTGTCGTCGCGCGGCACGGTGCTCGAAGGCGCCGACGGCGTGCGTGCGCCGACCCTCAAGGTCGACCTCAGCGAATTCGAACAGGTTTTCGACGGGCAGTCGCAAAGCCACGGCGCGGTCACCGCGCGCGCGACGCTGATGCAGGACGGCAAGGTGCTCGGCCAGCGCACGTTCGTTGCGCGCGCGCCGTCGAGCACGCCCGACGCCGCCGGCGGCGCGCGTGCGCTCGCGGCGGCCAGCGACGAACTCGTGTCGCAGATCGCCGCGTGGGTCGGCGTGCAGGCGTACGCGGGCACGCCGTGACGCCTGACGTGCCGCCGCGATTGCATCCGCGATGAACGTGCCCGGCACGCATCGCGCGTCGCCGCTCGCGCGGCAGGCGTTTGCCGCCTACGCGGCGCTGATCGTCTATGCGTCGCTGTATCCGTTCGAAGGCTGGGTGTCGCTCGGCATCGGCCCGTTCGATTACCTGTTCGCGCCGATGCAGCGCTATGTAACCGCATTCGACGTGGTCACGAACGTGCTCGGCTATCTGCCGTTCGGCGCGCTCGGCGTGCTCGCGCTGCATCCGCGCTGGCGCGGCGTGGCCGCGACGCTGATCGCGGGCGGGCTCGGCGTGCTGCTGTCGGGCACGATGGAAGCGCTGCAGACCTACCTGCCGACGCGCGTCGCGTCGAATCTCGATCTCGGCGCCAACGCGCTCGGCGCGCTGCTGGGCGCGGCGCTCGCGGCGCCGGCCACCGGCGCGCTGCTCGACCGCGGCGCGCTGCGCCGGCTGCGCTTCGCGTGGCTGGAGCCCGACGGCGCGACGCCGCTGCTGCTCGCTGCACTGTGGCCGTTCGCGATCGTGTTTCCGTCGCCGTTCCTGTTCGGCATCGGCGACTGGCCGGCCGCGCTGTGGGAGCGCGCCGACGCGTCAATGCAGGACGCGCTGCTCGCGTGGCTGCCGGCCGCATGGCGCGTCAGCGAATGGCCCGAGCGGGTCGACGGCTGGCTGTCCGATTCCGCATGGGAAGCCGTGCTCGGCGGGCTGATGCTGTTCGCCGCGCTGGCGATCGCGTCGCTCGCGATGCGCGCGCGCGCGCCGCGCATCCGGCTGCTGATCGCGCTGGTGGTTGCCACGCTCGTGCTGAAGGCGGCCGCGACGTTCATGCAGTCGGCCACCGGCCTCGTCGTCGTGTGGGCGACGCCCGGCGCGCGGCTCGGCATCGAGCTCGGTTTCGCGGCGGCGCTCGTCGCGTTGCGCGTGCCGGCGACGTGGCGCGCGCTGCTCGCGGCGCTCGCGCTGCTGGCCGGCGTCGCGCTCGTGAACCTGCTGCCGGTCAACCCGTTCTTCGACTTCACGCTGTCGGGGTGGCGACAGGGCCGCTACGTGCACTTCAACAGCATCGCGCGCTGGCTCGCATGGATCTGGCCCTACGCGGCGCTGATCTGGCTCGGCCAGCGCGTCGAACACGCGTGGCTGCCGGCCGCGCTGCGCCGCTGACGCGACGGCCGGGGCCGTGCGGCGGCGGCCGTGCCGCGGGCAGCCGCGTGCGCCGGTCGCTATAATCGTCCGCATCCTCCGTTGCCGCCTCGCGCAACGGCAATCCATCGCCCCTCTTTCCGCACGGCTTCGTGCCGGGCCGCTCGTCACCATCATGGATTCCTACTACCAGCACCACGTCTTCTTCTGCCTGAATCAACGCGAACCGGGCGCCGAACGCCCGAGCTGCGCGCAATGCGATGCACAGACCATGCAGGAATACGCGAAAAAGCGTGTGAAGGAACTCGGTCTCGCGGGGCCCGGCAAGGTCCGCATCAACAAGGCCGGCTGCCTCGACCGCTGCGAGGAAGGGCCGGTGATGGTCGTGTATCCGGAAGGCACGTGGTACACGTACGTCGATCAGGCCGACATCGACGAGATCGTCGAGTCGCACCTGCGCGACGGCAAGGTCGTCGACCGCCTGAAGATCTGAGCGGGCCGGCCGAATGAACGTTCATACGCAGAAATCGCTGATCGCGGGCCCGATCGGCCAGATCGAAATCGCGGTCGACCTGCCCGACGCCGTGCGCGAAGGCGGCGCCGCGCCGCGCGGCATCGCGCTCGTCGCGCATCCGCATCCGCTGTTCGGCGGCACGATGGACAACAAGGTCGCGCAGACGCTCGCGCGCACGCTCGTGCAGTTGAACTACGTCGTCTACCGGTCGAATTTCCGTGGCGTCGGCGCGACCGAGGGCGTGCACGACAACGGCACGGGCGAGGCCGACGACCTGCTCGCGGTGCTCGCGCACATGCGCGCGCAGCCCGCGTATGCGGACCTGCCGCTCGTGCTCGCGGGCTTCTCGTTCGGCACCTTCGTGCTGTCGCACGTCGCGAAGCGGTTGCGCGACGCGGGCGAGACGATCGAGCGGATGGTGTTCGTCGGCACGGCCGCGAGCCGCTGGCAAGTGGCCGACGTGCCGGAGAACACGCTCGTGATCCACGGCGAAACCGACGACACGGTGCCGATCGCGTCGGTGTACGACTGGGCGCGGCCGCAGGAGCTGCCGGTCGTCGTGATCCCCGGCGCCGAGCATTTTCTCCATCGCAAGCTGCACGTGCTGAAGCGCATCATCGTCGACGCGTGGCGCTAGGGCTGGCGCAAGCCCGTCACCAGTGTGAACAGGCCCCTGGCCTGCATGCGATGGCCGGCGTGAGCGCCGGCGACCGCACCGCGCACCGGCGCCCGGGCGGCTGAGGCGCGCCCCTTCCCGAAACTTCACGCAACATCGCGCCGCCCCGCACGGCGCGACGCCTGCCGCATGGCGGCGCAACCCGACTTGCATGCCGCCTGCGCACACCTTTCGCGCGGCTTCGAGCGCGTGTGTCCGCTGCATGCCCGTGCGATGCTCTCGCAACCGGTATGCGGGTGTCCGCTGCATGCCCGTGCGATGCTCTCGCAACCGGTATGCGGGTGTCCGCCGCCAGGTTCGCGAAAACGCCGTTCGCGGCCACGTATAATGGCCGCATTTCGCGTTGCCCGCGGCCCGGCTGGGCCCATGCGGCGCTCGTTTCGCCGCCTGTCCGCCCGCTCGCGACGGCCGCGAACCGAACGCGCCCGCACGAGTCCAACCGGCGCGTTTCGCGTCGCCCGACGGTGTCGGGCGAGTGCCCGAGACGCCCGCCGCCTTGCCGTTCAACCCTGCGCGTCTCGCACCGCACTTTCTGCCATCAGCCTGAATCGATCATGCGTCTGTCTTCCCAAGGCCTCAAGTCCCTCGCTTCCTCCATCGCCTTCGGCACCGCCGCGCGCAACGTCGCGCTCGGCGTGATGCTGCCCGTCGCGCTCGCCTCGACGATCGTCGTCGCCGAGGCGAAGCCGGCCGCCAAGGCCAAGGCCGCGCATGCGGCGCCGGCCGCCGAGCAGTTCACCGGCGCGCCCGCGACCTACATGCCGGGCGCGGTGCCGCCGCCGGGTGTGAACGCGCGCTCGTGGGTGCTCGTCGACGCGACGAGCAACACGGTGCTCGCATCGGGCAATGCGGACGAACGCGTGGAACCGGCGTCGCTGACGAAGCTGATGACGGCCTACCTCGTGTTCGAGGCGCTCGACAAGAAGAAGATCTCGATGGAGCAGATCGTCACGCCGAGCGACGCAGTGCGCCGCGTCGGCCGCGACGAGTCGCGCATGTTCATCGAGGCGAACAAGCCGGTGTCCGTGCACGACCTCGTGTACGGGATGATCATCCAGTCGGGCAACGATGCCGCGATCGCGCTGGCCGAGCTCGTCGGCGGCAGCGAAGGGCAGTTCGTCACGATGATGAACGACGAGGCAGGGCGCCTCGGCATGAAGGGCACGCACTTCGCCGACGTGAACGGCATGCCCGACCCGAACCACTACACGACGGCCGGCGACCTCGCGAAGCTGTCGGCCCACCTGATCCGCGATTTTCCGCAGTACTACAGCATCTTCTCGGAGAAGGAATTCAAGTACAACAACATCCGCCAGGGCAACCGCAACCGGCTGCTGTGGCTCGACCCGACGGTCGACGGCCTGAAGACCGGCCATACGCAGGCGGCCGGTTACTGCCTGATCGCGTCGGCGAAGCGCGCGATCCCGGGCGTCGACGGCCAGCGCCGCCTGGTGTCGGTGATGATGGGCGAGCAGAAGGAAAGCGAGCGTACGCAGGACAGCATGAAGATGCTGAACTACGGCTACAGCGCGTTCGATTCGGTGCGCCTGTTCAAGGGCGGCCAGGCGATCTCGACGCCGCGCATCTACAAGGGCAAGGACAACACCGTGCAGGTCGGCGTGAAGGGCGACCAGTGGGCGACCGTGCCGCGCGGCCTCGGCGACAAGGTCAAGACCGAAGTCGACGTCAACGCGCCGCTGATCGCGCCGCTCGCCGAAGGCCAGCAGGTCGGCACCGTGAAGATCGTCGCCGACGGCAAGACGCTGTCCGAATTCCCGGTCGTCGCGCTGCAGGCCGTGCCGGAAGCGGGTATCTTCGGACGTATCTGGGACTCGATCCTGCTGATGTTCAGCAAGAAGAAGTAAGCACGACGGGCCTTTGTTTTCACGACTTCATCCCCATCTGTCATAGCTATGAGCCAAGCCGAATTCGAACCGATCGTCTACCTCAGCGTCTCGGCGCAGGAGGAACTGGTGCCGCTGTCCGAAGCCCGTGTCCCGGTGCTCGACCGCGGGTTCATTTTTGGCGACGGCGTGTATGAAGTCGTGCCCGTCTATGCGCACGACGGCGCGCACGTGCCGTTCCGGATCGAACAGCATCTGGACCGGCTCGCGCGCAGCCTGAAGAAGATCGGCATCGACAACCCGCACGATGCGGCGGGCTGGCGCGCGCTGATCGAGCGGGTGGTCGCGGCGAATGCCGAAGGCCTCGGCGACGGCAACGCGCTCGTCTACCTGCAGGTGACGCGCGGCGTCGCGAAGCGCGGCCACGCGTTCCCGGCGAACGCGGTGCCGACCGTGTTCGCGATGACGAGCCCGCTGCGCCTGCCGTCGGAAGCGGAGCGCGCGAAGGGCGTGCGCTGCGTGACGGCCGAGGATCGCCGGTGGCTGCATTGCGACATCAAGTCGATCTCGCTGCTCGGCAACGTGTTGATGGCGCAGCATGCGGCCGAACGCGACGCGTTCGAGACGATCCAGCTGCGCGACGACAACGTGACCGAAGGCTCGTCGTCGAACGTGTGGATCGTGAAGAACGGCGAACTGTTCGCACCGCCGCGCAGCAACAAGATCCTCGAAGGGATCCGCTACGCGCTGGTCGAGCAGCTGGCCGAAGAGTGCGGGATCCGGTTCGTCGCGCGCGAGATCAGCGAGGTCGAGCTGCGCTCGGCCGACGAGATCATGCTGACGTCGGCAACCAAGGAAATCCTGCCTGTGACGTCGCTCGACGATCTGCCCGTGCAGGGCGGCAAGCCGGGCCCCGTGTTCGCGGCGCTGTATGACGCGTACCAGCGTGCGAAGGCACGCGAATTTGAACAGTTTGACCTGACCCGGAGAAAATGATGAGCGAACCGACCAAAACCGTCGAGGTGACCGGCGCGATCGAGACCCGGAAGGAGTCGCTGCTGGAGTTTCCGTGCGATTTCCCGATCAAGATCATGGGCAAGGCGCACCCCGAATTCAAGGACACGATCTTCAAGGTCGTGGCCGTTCACGACAACGAGATCGACGTCGAGAAGATCGAGGAGCGTGCGTCGAGCGGCGGCAATTACACGGGCCTCACGATCACCGTGCGCGCGACGAGCCAGGAGCAGCTCGACAACATCTACCGTGCGCTGACCGGCCATCCGATGGTCAAGGTCGTCCTTTAAGCGCTCGTTCCGGCGTCCGGGATCAGCGCAATCGGCCGCTGATCCCTTTCCATCCTCCTTCCAGCGCGCACTCGGCGGGGCATTTCCCCGCCGCGCGCCGCGCGTCCAGCTCGTCGCACAGCCGCTTGTATTCGGCCACTTCCTCGAACAGCCAGGTCCGGAACGCCTGCACGCGCGGCGTGTTCAGCAGCGGCGGCGGGCACACGAAAAAATAGTGCCACGGGCTCGGCCCGTCGATGTCGAACAGGCGCACGATGCGCCCGTCGAGCAGGTCGTGCACCGCGAGCGAGCGGCGCACCAGCGCGATGCCCTGGCCCTCGATCGCGGCCAGCAGCAGGTTCGACGAATCCTGGTACAGAATCCCGCGTTTCGGCTCGGTCAGCGTATCGAGCCCGGCCGCGTCGAACCACGGTCGCCACAGCTCGTCGTCCGAGCGCAGCAGCGGGTAGTGCACGAGATCGGCGGGCGTTTGCGGCAGCTTGCCGCCGTTCAGCGTCGGCGCGCACGCCGGAAAGAACACCTCCTCGAACAGCGGCTCCACGTGGAGCCCCGGATAGCTGCCGAAGCCGAAGCGGATCGCGAGATCGACGTCGTCGCGCGCGAAATCGGTCAGCGAATTGGTCGACTGCAGCTCGACGTCGATTTCCGGATGCCGCTCGATGAACGTGCCGATGCGCGGCGTGATGAAGCGCGCGGCGAACGACGACAGCATCGACACCACCAGCCGCCGGTCGCGGTCGCTCGCGCGCACGTCGCGCGTCGCGTCGGCGATCACCATCAGCGCGGTGCGGATCTGCTGCGCGTAGCGCATGCCGGCGTCGGTCAGGCACAGCCGCTTGCCGTTGCGCGTGAACAGCTGCACGCCGAGCTCTTCCTCGAGCGCGCGCACCTGATGGCTGACCGCGCCGTGCGTGACGAACAGCTCGTCGGCGGCGCGCGAGAAGTTCTCGTGGCGGGCGGCGGCTTCGAATGCGCGAATCGCGTTCAGCGCCGGGAGCTGGCGGAGGTCCATTTGCTAATTTTCCTCACATCGACGTGAAAATTGGTCGTTTGGTCGGACGCCTTTGAATGACTACGATTGTAGCCATCGAAGCACTTATTGGCGGAGTCGATCATGCAAGAAATTTCTTCAAGCATCACCTTTGAAATTCCCGCCGGCGAGACCGTGCCGATGAAGGTGCAGCGCAGCACGCGGCTGACCGTCCAGTGCGGGCCGATCTGGGCGACGCGCAGCAACGACGTGGACGACTACTTCCTGGTCGACGGCGAGACGCTCAAGCTGCGTCGCGGCGAGCGGCTGTGGCTCAGCGCGGAAGGCCGCGAGGGCGCGTGCGTCGCGTTCTCGGTGTCGCGGCCGCCGCGGGAAGTCGCGCTGGGCGGGCTGACCCGGCTGCGCGAACGCGTGAGCGCGCTGTTCCACGACGGCTGGCGCACGGTCTGACCGTCATTTCATCCGACGGATACCGGCGATCCGTCCCCCTCCCCAGGCCGGCGAGACCCACGGGTTTTCGGTAAACTACCGCCCATGTCCGTTTCGCCGGTTTCCATCGTGTCCACGCCTGTCGCCGTTTCCGCATCGCCCGCCGGAGCCCCGGATCAGCCGGTCCAGCCGGTCACCGTGCGGTGGCGGGGCCGCGAGGCGTACGAGGCGAGCTTCGACGCGATGCGCGCGTTCACCGACACGCGCACGGCCGACACCGGCGACGAAATCTGGGTGGTCGAGCATCCGCCCGTCTACACGCTCGGCCAGGCCGGCGACCCGGCCCACCTGCTGGTGGCCGACAGCGGCGTGCCGCTCGTGAAGGTCGACCGCGGCGGACAAATCACCTACCACGGCCCCGGCCAGATCGTCGTCTACCTGCTGCTGGACCTGCGCCGGCGCAAGCTGATGGTGCGCACGCTCGTGACGAAGATCGAGGAGGCCGTGATCGAAACCCTCGCGGCGTATAATCTCGCTTCGGTCCGCAAGGCGGGCGCGCCCGGGATCTACGTGGCGTCCGGCGTGCACGAGGGCGCGAAGATCGCGGCCCTCGGCCTGAAGATCCGCAACGGCTGCAGCTATCACGGGCTGAGCCTGAACGTGAAGATGGATCTGCGCCCGTTTCTTGCGATCAACCCGTGCGGCTATGCCGGACTGGAAACCGTCGACATGGCGAGCCTCGCGGTTGCCGCCGACTGGAACGACGTCGCCCACACGCTGGTGGGCCGTCTGATCGCCAACCTCGACGGCGCATCCGCGGCCGCCGACAAGCCGCACGCACTGGAACAATCGAATGACTGACGTTACCGCTTCTCCCGCACCGGCCGATACGGCCGCGACCCCGGCCTACGATCCGACCGCCAAGCAGAAGGCGCAGGCGAAGACGGCGCGCATCCCGATCAAGGTCATTCCGATCGAAAAGCTGAAGAAGCCCGAGTGGATCCGCGTGAAGGCGGCCACCGGCAGCTCGCGTTTCAACGAGATCAAGACGATCCTGCGCGAGCACAACCTGCACACCGTGTGCGAGGAAGCGAGCTGCCCGAACATCGGCGAATGCTTCGGCAAGGGCACCGCGACGTTCATGATCATGGGCGACAAGTGCACGCGCCGCTGCCCGTTCTGCGACGTCGGCCACGGCCGTCCCGATCCGCTCGACGCGGATGAACCGAAGAACCTCGCGCGCACGATCGCGGCGCTCAAGCTCAAGTACGTGGTGATCACGAGCGTCGACCGCGACGACCTGCGTGACGGCGGCGCCGCCCACTTCGTCGAGTGCATTCGCGAAACGCGTGCGCAGTCGCCGGACACGCGCATCGAGATCCTGACGCCGGACTTCCGCGGCCGTCTCGACCGCGCGATCTCGATCCTGAACGCCGCGCCGCCCGACGTGATGAACCACAACCTCGAAACGGTGCCGCGCCTGTACAAGGAAGCGCGCCCGGGTTCGGACTACGCGCACTCGCTGAAGCTGCTGAAGGACTTCAAGGCGCTGCATCCGGACGTCGCGACGAAGTCGGGCCTGATGGTCGGCCTCGGCGAGACGGAAGAGGAAATCCTGCAGGTGATGCGCGACCTGCGCGCGCACGACGTCGACATGCTGACGATCGGCCAGTACCTGCAGCCGTCCGAGCACCACCTGCCGGTGCGGGCGTACGTGCATCCGGACACGTTCAAGATGTACGAGGAAGAGGCGTACAAGATGGGCTTCACGCACGCGGCCGTCGGCGCAATGGTGCGCTCGAGCTATCACGCCGATCTGCAGGCGCATGGGGCCGGGGTGGTCTGAGCGTCGCGCTCACTTCCATCTGCAACAGTCTCGAGCAGTCGAAAAAAGCCCGCAGCGATGCGGGCTTTTTCGTTGACGCGGCGGTTATCCGTGCATGCGCGCGGCAATCGTCATCCGACCGGATGCGCAATCCGGTCTAGCGTGGAAAGCAAAGCTGAAACGGCATCGATAGCTTCGCAGGATAAGTTCGCTCCCGCCGCGCGCAAAGCCCGTAAAGTCGGCTCTCCCGCAGCAATGCCCGCATTCCGAAGGAGAGCCGCATGTCCCGTTTCAGCTTCATCCGCCGCGCCGTCGTCGCGCTGACCGCCTTTGCCGCGCTCGGCGCGGCGCACGCCGAATCGCGCGAAGTCGTGATCGCGTACCAGGACATGGTCGTACCGTGGCGCTACGCGCAGGCGAGCGGTGAAGTCGAAAAGGCGACCGGCTACAAGGTCACGTTCCGCAAGCTCGACAGCGGCGCCGACGTGATCCGCGCGCTCGCGTCGGGCTCCGTGCAGCTCGGCGAAGCGGGCTCGAGCCCGATCGCGGCAGGCCTGTCGCAGGGGCTCGACATCTCGCTGTTCTGGGTGCTCGACAACATCAACGACGCCGAGGCGCTCGTCGCGCGCAACGGCTCGGGCGTGACCAGCATCGCCGCGCTCAAGGGCAAGAAGATCGGCGTGCCGTTCGTGTCGACGTCGCACTTCCATACGCTCGTCGCGCTGCAGGCCGCGGGCGTCAATCCGAACGACGTGAAGATCGTCAACCTGCGTCCGCCCGAAGTCGCCGCCGCATGGACGCGCGGCGACATCGACGCGACCTATATCTGGGACCCGGTGCTCGCGAAGGTCAAGCAGTCGGGCACCGTGCTGACGACGTCCGGCCAGGTTGCGAAAGAAAGTGGCAAGGCGACCTTCGACGGCTTCGTCGTGAGCCGCAAGTTCGCGCGCGAGAACCCCGAGTTCGTCACGCGCTTCGTGAAGGTGCTCGCGGCGGCGGACGCCGACTACCGCGCGCATGCGGCGGCGTGGAAGGTCGGCTCGCCGCAGGTCGCGGCGGTCGCGAAGGTGTCCGGCGCGAACGCGCAGGACGTGCCGGCCAGCCTCGCGCTCTACGCATTCCCGACGGCGGCCGAACAGGTATCGCCGACGTGGCTCGGCGGCGGCGCGCAATCGGGCGCCGCGAAGTCGCTCGCGGCCACGGCCACGTTCCTCAAATCGCAAGGCACGATCCAGACGGTGCTGTCCGACTATTCGGTCGGCGTCGATCCGCAGTTCGTGCAGAAGGCCGCGCGCTGAGCGCGGCCACTCAGCCCACTCATCGCGGAGGCCTTCGATCATGAGCACGCTGGAAGTCCGCCAGGTATCGGTTGCCTATCCGGGCGAGCGCGGCAGGCCGACGACGCAGGCGCTCGCGCAGGTCGACCTGCGCATCGATGCCGGTGAATTCGTCGTCGCGCTCGGTGCGTCCGGATGCGGCAAGACCACGCTGCTGAACTGCATGGCCGGCTTCGTCGCGCCGACGACGGGCGACGTGCGCGTCGACGGCGTGCCGATCACGGGCCCCGGCGCCGATCGCGGCGTCGTGTTCCAGAAATACGCGTTGCTGCCGTGGCTCGACGTGCTCGACAACGTCGCGCTCGGGTTGCGCTTTGCGCGCGTGTCGAAGGCCGAACGCGAAGCGCGGGCGCGCGAGATGCTGACGCTCGTCGGTCTCGAGCGCCACGCGCATGCACGCGTGTATGAACTGTCGGGCGGGATGCAGCAGCGGGTCGGCATCGCGCGTGCGCTCGCCAGCGACCCGCGCGTGCTGCTGATGGACGAACCGATGGGCGCGCTCGATGCGATGACGCGCGGCACGATGCAGGCGCTCGTGCTCGACGTGTGGGCGCGCACCGGCAAGACGGTGTTCTTCATCACGCACGACGTCGAGGAGGCGTTGTTCCTCGCGACGCGTCTCGTCGTGATGACGCCGGGCCCCGGTCGCATCGCCGAAACCTTCGAGTTGCCGTTCGCGCGCCGCTACGTCGAATCGCGCGACGCGCGTGCGGTGAAGTCATCGCCGGATTTCATCGGGTGGCGCGAGCGGCTGATCGCGTACCTGCATCGCGACGAGGCGGTCGCGGAGCCCGCGTGATGCACGAGTTCGCGCGGCAGGGTGCGTCCGTCGGGCGCGGCCGGATCAGTACATTGCACAGGCAGGACGACATGAGCACGCAGGATTCCTGGGCGGCCGATCGCGCGACCGCCGACTCCGAACGGGATGCGCGCGCGGCGCAACAGCGCCATGCGGTGCGTCCCGCCCGGACATCACATCGTTACCGGTTGCCGGGGCAAGGAAAGACGGCCGGGTTGAGCGCTGCGACGATCGCGGCATTGGCTGCGCTCTGGTGGGTCGCGACGCATTTCCAGTGGCTGCCGCCGCTGTTCCTGCCCGCACCGGAAGCAGTGTGGACCGCGTTCGTCGATGCATGGCACGGTCGCATCCAGGGCGGCCTGCCGTTGTCCGAACATCTGCTGTGGAGCGCCGCGCGCGTGTTCGGCGCGTTCCTGCTCGCGACCGCGATCGGCGTGCCGGCCGGCATCCTGATGGGCGTGAGCCGCATCGCGCGCGGCGTGCTCGATCCGTTGCTGGAATTCTATCGGCCGCTGCCGCCGCTCGCGTATCTGCCGCTCGTCGTGATCTGGTTCGGCATCGACGAAACGGCGAAGCTGGTCGTGATCTTTCTCGCCTGCTTTGCGCCGATCGCGATGGCCGCGCGCGCCGGCGTGCGTGCGGCAACCGTCGAGCAGATCAACGCCGCGTATTCGCTCGGCGGCAGCTTCGCGCAGATCGTGCGCCATGTCGTGCTGCCGGCCGCGCTGCCGGAGATCCTCACCGGCCTGCGGATCGCGATCGGGTTCGGCTGGACGACGCTCGTCGCGGCCGAGATGGTCGCCGCGACGGCCGGGCTCGGGCAGATGGTGCTCAACGCATCGAGTTTCCTGCGCACCGACATCGTCGTGATGGGCATCCTGATCATCGGCGCGATCGCATGGCTGTTCGATCTGGCGATGCGCTGGGTCGAGCGGCGGGTGGTGCCGTGGAAGGGGCGAGGGTAGGCCGTACAGGCGGAAAGGACTTACGGTGGGTGCCCGTGTCGAGAAGACCGAGGGGCCGGGTTCGTATCGAACGAACCCGGCCCCTGTTGTTTGATGCGGCTAATGTCGCCGTGGCGCGTTACCAGCGATAGCCGGCGCCGGCGCCGACCGCGACCGTGCCGCGAGTATTGGTCGACCCGGACGCCTTGACCACCCAGCGCCCGTTGCGGGTGGCGGTCGACAGGCCGAACGCGACGGCCGACTGCCCGCTGTAGGTGCCGCCGGCGATCGCCACCATGCTTTCGCCTGCCAGCGATGCCTGCGGCAAGTTCGCGATCGCCACCGCCGACGCAATACCGCCGCTCGCGTCGCGCCGGTAATGATCCATGTCGGAACGAACGCTGCCGATGTGGTCGTTCAGTTGCTGCACGTTCACGGCGTCGGTCGGCGCGGTGCCGGCCTTGACGTTGGTGATCTGCCGCTCCTGCCCCGGTGCGCCGACGGACACCGTGTTGTCGCGATCGGCGACGGAGCCGTTGCCGAGTGCCACGGAATTCTGGCTCGATGCGGTCGTGTTGTTGCCGATCGCGAGGCTGCCGTTGCCGGATGCGCTCGAGTTCGGGCCGAGCGCCATCGAATCCGAGCCGGTCGCGCCGGAGCCGTCACCCAACTGCGCCAGCTGGCCGCCCTGCCCGGTCGGCGGCCGGGTGTTCGGGCCGACCTGCTCGATGTTCTTGATGCGCGTGTCGAGCGATTCCAGGCGCGTTTCGAATTGCTGCTGCGTCGAGAAGAGCTGCCCGCCGTTGACGGCCTGCATGCTGCTCGCCGCGATCGCGCCTGCCTTGACGTTGTCGAGCAAGGTGCCGCCGACGCCGCCGAGCGTGGCGCGATTCAGCGTCAGGTCGTCGTACACGATCGCGCCGAGCGCCTTGCCGTTCGGATCGATCAGCCCGGTCGCCTTGAGCTGCGCGACCGTCACGGCGTCGGTATCGCCGGTGCCGTTCGACAGGCCGGTCAGCGTGCGCGTGCCGTCAGTGCCGCCGACGCTGACCGACGTGCCGCCCTTGTCGGCGCCGATCGAGATCGCGAGATTCGCCGGGTCCTGCCGGACGAGGCCGGTCGTGCCGTTGTCGAGCCGCGTGCCGAGATCGGTGACGTCGTTGCGGATCGACGTGACGTTGTTTTCGACGGTGGTGACACGCCCGTCGATCGTCGTGACGCGTCCGTCGAGTTGGGTCAGCGCACCGCCGACGGTGTTGAACGATCGTCCGTCCACCGTGTAGTTCGGGCCGCGCACGGTGCCGTCCGCGTTGACGGCCGCATCGCCGCCGAGCGCCGCGACCACGGGCTTCAACTGCGACAGGTTGGTTGCGTCGGTGTCGCGCGTGCCTGCGCCGAGGTTGACGAGCTGGCGCTGGGTGTCCGCCGTGCCGATCGACACGGTGTTCGTGCGGTCGGCGACGCTGCCCTGGCCGAGCGCGACCGCACCGTGCGCGGTGACCTTCGCGTCCGCGCCGAGCGCCAGCGCGCGATTCGCGTTGACGCTTGACGACACGCCGAAGGCGCTCGAGCGATCGCCGTGGACGTTCGCCGCTTCGCCGACGGCGATGGTCGAGCGACCATTGGCGACGGCTCTGTCACCGATCGCGATCGCGGAATAATCGCCACCGGTTTCGCCGGTCGCCTTCGCGCCCGCCCCGATTGCGATCGAGCCGGCGCCCGAGGCGATCGGGTCGCCGCTGTCGCCGCCCTTGACGATCAGGTTGGTCTCGACGAGATCGGTGCCGGACGCGTGGCCGTAGCACGGCGCGAGTGCGGCGATGGCGAGGGCGAGCGCCGACAGGCGGGCGGACGGCGTGCGTTGTCGTTTGAGCGAAGCATGCGAGCGGGCACGCGTCGTACGCGAGTGTGCAGCGGAGATACCTGACATATTAATCGTAGTCCTGATCAACGTTATGCGTGACGCAGCCGAATGACGCCTGTGCGGCTTCGTCGAAAGGCGGGGGCGAAGTGTGGTGGTGCGTGTGCGGTGAACCGCAATCACGTCGCCCCGATGTAAGGGGAGCGACTATACGGACGCACGCAGGCGCCGTCGATCAGACAGTTTCGAAATTGATTGGGCGGATATAGGACGCGCTACGAGCGCATGATCGCGTGCCGGCGGTGTCGCCGGGATGGATCGGGTACAGGTGGGGCGTTGAGGCAGCGCGCGGCCAGGGCCGGCGGGCGCGCAGAGAGGGCGGGGGCGCATGGCGCATGAACGCCAGGGCCCCATGGGCGATGTACGTCGATTCACGCACACCACCACCGACGGACGAACATCGTCCGCTCAATCGCCCATCGCGACCCCTTCCCGACGAGGGTCCGCGCCGCCGAACCACACCGTCTGCCCCTGCACGTTCAGCCGCTGGATGCCCTGCAGCCCCGAGTTCATCTCGACGATCTGCACGTCGTGCCCGCGGCCCTTCAGCCCGTCGGCGAGCGCGTCCGACACGCGGCCGCGTTCGAGCTGCGTCGGCCCGTTCATCGACCCGAAGTTCGGCAGCGCGATCGCCTGCTGCATCGTCATGCCCCAGTCGAGCACGCCGACCAGCGTCTTCGTCACGTGATTGATGATCGCGGGGCCGCCGGCCGAACCGACGATCATCGTCACCTGCTTCGTCTTCTTGTCGAACACGAGTTCCGGCGACATCGCCGAGCGCGGTCGCTTGCCCGGCTGCACGCGGTTCGCGATCGGCCGGCCGTTGTCGTTCGACGCGAACGAGAAATCGGTGAGCTGGTTGTTCAGCATGAAGCCGCGCACCATCAACCGGGAGCCGAACGCGTCCTCGATGCTGGTCGTCATCGACAGCGCCTGACCGTAGCGGTCGACGATCGCGATGTCGGAGGTCGACGGCAATTCGGGGCTGCGGTCGTCGGCCAGCGCGAGCGCCGCGCCCTGCGGCGTGCCGGCTTGCGCGACGCCCATGCTGGTGTCGCCGATCAGCCGCGCGCGCTGCGCGAGATAGGTCTTGTCGGTGAGGCTCGCCCAGGTGCCGCCCGGCAGCGGCACGAAATCGGGATCGGCCACGTAGCGCGCACGGTCCGCGTACGCGAGGCGCCCGGCTTCGCTGAACAGGTGCGCGGCGAACGGCGTCGGCTCGTAGCCGACCTCGTTGCGCACCGGTTTCTGCGCGCCGATCTGCTGCCAGTCGGGCATCGCTTCCAGGATGCCGAGCATCTGCGCGATCGCGAGGCCGCCCGACGACGGCGGCGGCATCCCGCACACGACCGAGCGCCGGTAGTCGGCGCACAGCGGCGCGCGCACCTTCGCCTTGTAGCGCGCGAGATCCTGCAGCGACAGCAGCCCCGGGTTGGTCGGGTGCTTGCGCACCTTCGTCACGATGTCGCGCGCGATCGCGCCGCCATAGAACGCGTTCGCGCCGCGGTCGGCGACCTGGCGCAGCACGGTCGCGAGCGCCGGGTTCTTCAGCACCGTGCCGGCGGCCTTCGGCGTGCCGTCCGCGTTGTAGAAGTACGCGCGGGCGGCCGGGTCGTTCTTCAGGTACCTGTCGTTCGCGATCAGCATCGCCAGGCGCGGGCTGATCGTGAAGCCGCGCTCGGCGAGCCGGATGGCCGGCTGGAACAACCGGCGCCACGGCAGCTTGCCGTGCGCGCGGTGCGCGGCGTCGAGCATGCGCAGCACGCCCGGCGTGCCGACCGAGCGCCCGCCGACGACACCTTCGTAGAAGCTCATCGGCTGGCCGGTCGGCCCGTAGAAGAGGCGCTCGGTCGCGGCGGCCGGCGCGGTTTCCCGGCCGTCGTACGCCTGCGTCGTCTTGCCGTCGAAGTACAGCATGAACGCGCCGCCGCCGATGCCCGACGATTGCGGCTCGACCAGCGCGAGCACCATCTGCGTCGCGATGGCCGCATCGATCGCGGTGCCGCCCGCCTTCAGCATGTCGTAGCCGGCTTGCGTCGCGAGCGGGTTCGCGGCCGCGATCATGAAGTGCTGCGAGGTCCAGCCCGACTTGTCGGTCCAGCCGGACGACGGTTCGGGCGCGTGAACGCCGGGCAGCGGGACGGCCGCGCCCGACGCGGCGGCGACCGGGACGACGGCGCCCGACGGCGCGGACGGGGACGTGCAGCCGGCGTTCAACGCGACGAACGCGACGGCGGCGAGCAGCGTCCAGGGACGCGAATGCGGACGAATCCGGTCGAACATTGAACCCTCGGCAGCAGTGAATTCGAAGGAGACGGCGGCGTTGATGTTGACGTTGACGTTTACGTCGGTGCGGGCGCAACGGTGCGGCCCACCCCGGCGCGCTATTGTCGCCGCGGGCCCGCCGGCTTGTCATCCGACAGGAAACCCTGACGCATCCCGCCGGGCCCGCCCCGGCCGGACTTTCCGGCCTGTTCGAGGAGGAACTCTATGAACGTGGAAGTCGCGCGCGTGTGGTGGCGGTTCGGCATGTACAGCATGTACATGTGGGTACCGAAGATGCTGAGCCGGTACGCATCGAGCGACGTGACGACGGTGCCGTGCCGCAGGTCGTCCTGCATCACGTAGTCGGGCACGATGCCGACGCCGATGCCCGCGAGGATCGCCTGGCGCAGGAACAGGAAGTTCTCCGAAATCAGCGTCGGCTCGAGCAGCACCTCGTGGCGTTCGTCGCCGAGATACGCGGCGATGCGGAGCTGCCGGCCCATCACCGTCGCGGTGACGACCGGGGCCGCGGCCAGCGCGCCGAGGCTCGCCGGCATCCCGTGCGCGGCCGCGAACGCGGGCGACGCGCAGGCGACGTAGCGCACCGCGCCCATGTCGCGCGCGACCAGGTTCTGCGGCGGCTCGGACATCACGCGGATCGCGATGTCGACTTCGTCGCGCATCAGGTCTTCCACGCGATTCTCGAACACCACGTCGAGCACGATGCCCGGATGCCGCCGCTTGAACGCGAGCAGCCAGTCGGACATCACGATCTGCCCGTAGCCGCTCGGCACCGACAGCCGCACGCGGCCCTGCAGGTCCTGGCCGAGCGTCGTCACCGATTCCTGCGCGGCGAGCAGCTCGTTGCGGATGCGCCGGCCGTGCTCGTACAGCTTCAGCCCGATCTCGGTCGGCTCCATGCGGCGCGTCGTGCGCCGCACGAGCTGCTGGCCGATCGAGCGCTCGAGCTGGTTGAGCCGGTAACTGACGTTCGCCCGGCTCATCTTCAGCCGCTGGGCGGCCTTGCTGAGATTGCCGGCGTCGAGGATCTCGACGAGCAGCGTCAGCGCGTTCAGGTCCATGCGGGGTCTCTCCTGATCTGGCCCGTTAATCGGATCGAAGCGGTCCGACACGGTCCGAAAACATTCAGTGTCAAGTCAGATTTGACAGCTTGTAAAGGCGTGCGGGAATTGTCAATGAATCTCGATCAATCGAGAATCAGGGCATGCCTGCTGCCTCGACAGCTTCGAAGGAGACGCCATGAATTCCCCCGCCATCCCCCCAACCGGCACGGTCACGCGCGAACGGCGCGACAAGGTGCTCGTCGTCACGATCGACCATCCGCCCGTCAATGCGCTGTCCGCCGACGTGCGGCGCGGCCTCGCCGACGCGCTCGACGCCGCGCAGGCCGACGACGCGATCCGTGCGGTGCTGATCGTCGGCGCCGGCCGCAACTTCATCGCGGGCGCCGACATCCGCGAATTCGGCAAGCCGCCCGTACCGCCGTCGCTGCCCGACGTGTGCGAGCGGATCGAATCGGGTACCAAGCCGGTCGTGGTCGCGCTGCACGGCGCGACGCTCGGCGGCGGCCTCGAAGTCGCGCTGGCCGCGCATTACCGGCTCGCGGTGCCCGGCGCGAAGCTCGGGCTGCCCGAAGTGACGCTCGGCCTGCTGCCCGGCGCGGGCGGCACGCAGCGCGCGCCACGCCTGATCGGCGCGAAGGCCGCGCTCGACCTGATGCTGACGGGTCGCCATGCGAGCGCCGAGGAAGCGCTCGCGCTCGGCCTCGTCGATCGCATCGCGCACAGCGACGACACGCTCGCCGAAGGGCTCGCGTATGCGCAGGAACTTGTGTCGCTCGGCGCGCCGGTGCGCCGCACGCGCGACGCGCAGGGGCTGGCCGACCGCGCGGCCGCGCAGGCCGCGATCGACGCGGCGCGCGTGGAATTGCCGAAGAAGGCGCGGGGCCTGTTCTCGCCGGCGAAGATCGTCGACGCGGTCGAGGCCGCGCTCACGCAGTCGTTCGACGCCGGGATGAAGCTCGAACGCAGCCTGTTCCTGCAATGCCTCGACAGCCCGCAGCGCGCGGGCCTCGTGCATGCGTTCTTCGCGGAACGCGAAGCGGCGAAGGCGCCCGAGGCGCGCCGCGCGAACCCGCGGCCGGTCGAGCGGATCGGCGTGGTCGGCGGCGGCACGATGGGCGCGGGCATCGCGGTCGCGGCGCTCGACGCCGGGCTGCCGGTGACGATGATCGAGCGCGACGAAGCATCGCTCGCGCGCGGCCGGGCGCACGTCGAGAAGGTGTATGACGGCCTCGTCGCGAAAGGGCGGATGACGCCGGCCGCGCACGCGGCGCGGCTCGCGCGCTTCAAGGGCAGCACGTCGTACGACGCGCTCGCGCAGGCCGATGTCGTGATCGAAGCCGTATTCGAGGACATGGCCGTGAAGCAGGCCGTGTTCGCCGAACTCGCCCGCGTGTGCAAGCGGGGCGCGGTGCTCGCGACCAATACGTCGTATCTCGACATCGACGCGCTCGCCGCGAGCATCGACCGGCCGGCCGACGTGATCGGCCTGCATTTCTTCTCGCCGGCCAACGTGATGAAGCTGCTGGAGATCGTCGTGCCGGCGCGGGTGAGCCCGGACGTCGTCGCGACCGCGTTCGCGCTGGCCAAGCAATTGAAGAAGACGCCGGTGCGCGCGGGCGTATGCGACGGCTTCATCGGCAACCGGGTCCTCGCCGTTTATCGGACGGCTGCCGACTACCTGATGGAAGACGGCGCGTCGCCGTACCAGATCGATCGCGCGGTGCGCGGGTTCGGCTTCCCGATGGGCCCGTTCCAGGTGGTCGATCTCGCGGGCGGCGACATCGGCTGGGCGACCCGCAAGCGCCGCGCGGCGACGCGCGATCCGAACGCGCGCTACGTGGAGATTTCCGACCGGCTGTGCGAGCGCGGCTGGTTCGGGCAGAAGACCGGCCGCGGCTACTACCTGTATCCGGACGGCGCGCGCGTCGGCACGCCCGACCCGGAAGTCGACGCGATCGTCGCGGAAGAACGCGCGAAGAAGGGCATCACGCCGCGCACCTTCACCGACGACGAGATCCTGCGCCGCTACCTCGCCGCGATGATCAACGAAGGCGCGAACGTCGTGCACGAGAAGATCGCGCTGCGCCCGCTCGACGTCGACGCGGTGTTCCTGTACGGCTACGGCTTCCCGCGCTATCGCGGCGGCCCGATGCACTACGCGGACACGGTCGGCCTCGCGAACGTGCTCGCCGATATCCGCGCGTTCGCGAAGGAAGATCCGCTGTTCTGGAAGCCGTCGCCGCTGCTCGTCGATCTCGTCGCGCGCGGCGCCGATTTCGCGAGCCTGAACCGCATCGACTGAACACCCACCGCACCCACCGCATTTGCCACGGACCGAAGATGGACCTGAATTTCACTCCCGAAGAGGAAGCCTTCCGCACGGAAGTGCAGCGCTTCCTCGCCGCCGAACTGCCGGCGCGCACCGCGCGCAAGGTGAAGGGCGGCCTGCACCTGACGCGCGACGACATGCGCGAATGGCACGCGATCCTCAATGCGCGCGGCTGGCTCGCGAGCCACTGGCCGCGCGAATACGGCGGCCCCGGCTGGAGCGTCGCGCAGAAATTCCTGTTCGACAACGAATGCGCGCTCGCCGGCGCGCCGCGCATCGTGCCGTTCGGCGTGAACATGCTCGGCCCGGTGCTGATCAAGTACGGCAACGAAGCGCAGAAGCGTCACTGGCTGCCGCGCATTCTCGACGGCACCGACTGGTGGTGCCAGGGTTATTCGGAGCCGGGCGCCGGTTCCGATCTCGCGGCGGTGAAGACGAGCGCGGTGCGGCGTGTGGATGCGCAGGGCGCTCACTACGTCGTGAACGGCCAGAAGACGTGGACCACGCTCGGCCACTACGCGAACATGATCTTCTGTCTCGTGCGCACCGCGACCGACGTGCGCAAGCAGGAGGGCATCAGCTTCCTGCTGATCGACATGAATACGCCGGGCGTCGAGGTGCGCCCGATCATCACGCTCGACGGCGAGCACGAGGTGAACGAGGTGTTCTTCACCGACGTGCGCGTGCCGGTCGAGAACCTGGTCGGCGAAGAGAACCGCGGCTGGACCTACGCGAAATACCTGCTCACGTACGAGCGCACCAACATCGCGGGGATCGGCTTCTCGACCGCCGCGCTCGACCGGCTGCGCGCGGTGGCCGCGAAGGTCACGAAGAACGGCCGGCCGCTGGCCGACGATCCGTTCTTCGCGGCGCGGCTCGCCCGCGTCGAGATCGAACTGGAAAACATGCGCACGACCAACCTGCGCGTGCTGGCCGCGGTCGCGGGCGGCGGCGTGCCGGGCGCGGAAAGCTCGATGCTGAAGATCCGCGGCACGCAGATCCGCCAGGAGATCACTGCGCTGATGCGGCGCGCGATGGGGCCGTACGCGCAGCCGTTCGTCGACGACGCGCTCGACGCCGATTACGACGGCGAACCGGTCGGCCCGGAAGAAGCCGCGAGCGCCGCGCAGCAGTATTTCAACAACCGCAAGCTGTCGATCTTCGGCGGCTCGAACGAGATCCAGAAGAACATCATCGCGAAGCTGATGCTCGGGCTGTAACGAGGGACGCGACGATGGATTTTCAGCACACAGAAGACCGCCGGATGCTGGCGGACACGTTGAACCGCTTCATCGCCGAACAGTACGCGTTCCCGGTGCGCGACCGCATCGCGCAGTCGGCCGAAGGCTTCGACCGCGCGATGTGGCAGCGCTTCGCCGAACTCGGCACGGTCGGCGCGTTGTTCGCCGAAGCCGACGGCGGCTTCGGCGGCGCGGGCTTCGACATCGCCGTGGTGTTCGAATGCCTCGGGCGCGGGCTCGTCGTCGAGCCGTTCCTCGGCGCGCTGCTCGCGGGCCGTGCGCTCGCGCTCGCCGGTGGCGCCGCGCATCGCGACCGGCTCGCCGCGCTGATCGACGGCAGCGCGAGCGCCGCGTTCGCGCACGACGAACCGGGCTCGCATTACGAACTGACGACGGTGCGCACGCGCGCCGAACGTTCGGGCGACGGCTGGGTGCTGACCGGCGCGAAGGGCGTCGTCGACCAGGCCGCGCAGGCGGCGTTCTTCGTCGTCAGCGCGCGCGTGTCCGGCAACGACGACGACGCGGCCGGCATCGGCCTGTTCGTCGTGCCGGCCGATGCGCCGGGCGTGTCGTTGCGCGATTACAAGAAGATCGACGGCGGCCGCGCGGCCGAAGTGCGCTTCGAGCGTGTCGCATTGCCGGCCGACGCCGCGCTCGGCGCGCCGGCTGCGCTCGACGGCGAAGCGGGCGCCGAGCTGCTCGAACGCGTGCTCGGCTACGGGCTGCTCGCGCTGTCAGCGGAAGCGCTCGGCGCGATGGACGTCGCGAAGGAGCACACGCTCGACTACCTGCGCACGCGCAAGCAGTTCGGGATGCCGATCGGCAGCTTCCAGGCGCTGCAGCACCGGATGGCCGACCTGCTGCTCGAGGTCGAGCAGGCGCGCTCGGCCGTGATCAACGCGGCCGCGCAGCTCGATGCGCCGCGCGCGGTGCGCGAGCGCGCACTCGCGGCGGCGAAATACAGCATCGGCCGGATCGGCACGCTCGTCGCCGAGGAAAGCATCCAGCTGCACGGCGGAATCGGGATGACGTGGGAGCTGCCGCTGTCGCACTACGCGAAGCGGCTGGTGATGATCGATCACCAGCTCGGCGACGAGGATCACCATCTCGCGCGCTACATCGCGCTGTCGAAACAGTAAGGGCGCACGGCGCGAATGGAGGAGACAACGATGACGAACGAACCGCGCGCGTTGCCGCTGGCCGGCGTGAAGGTGCTCGATTTCTCGCGCGTGCTCGCGGGCCCGTGGTGCGCGATGGTGCTCGCCGATTTCGGTGCGGAAGTGATCAAGGTCGAGCATCCGGCGCGCGGCGACGATACGCGCGACTGGGGGCTGCGGATCGGCGACACCGAAACCACCTATTTCAACAGCGTGAACCGCAGCAAGCGGTCGATCTGCGTCGACCTGCAGACGGAAGCCGGCCAGCGCATCGCGCGCGAGCTGGCGGCGCAGGCCGACGTGCTGATCCACAACTTCAAGTGCGGCGGCGCGGAGAAACTCGGGCTCGGCTACGACGCGCTGGCCGAACTGAATCCGCGCCTCGTGCACTGCGCGATCTCGGGCTACGACCGGTCGGGCGCCGAGGCCGCGCGGCCCGGCTACGACCTCGTCGTGCAGGGCGAGGCCGGGTTGATGGCGCTGAATGGCGAGGCCGGCCAGCCGCCGCTGAAGTTCGGCGTCGCGGCGGTCGACCTGTTCACCGGCATGTATTCGGCGCAGGCGATCCTCGCCGCGTTGTACGAACGCCATGCGACCGGGCGCGGGCGGCGCATCGAGATGGCGCTGTTCGATTGCGGGCTGATGATCACCGCGTACTACGGGCTCGACGCGCTGCTGATGGGCGAGGACCCGCCGCGCTACGGCAACGCGCATCCGTCGATCGTGCCGTACGGCGTGTTCGACGCGGCGGACGGCCCGCTCGTGATCACGGTCGGCAACAAC
This sequence comes from Burkholderia sp. E168m22, assembly GCF_001319805.1. Lineage (NCBI taxonomy): Bacteria > Pseudomonadati > Pseudomonadota > Betaproteobacteria > Burkholderiales > Burkholderiaceae > Burkholderia > Burkholderia sp. E168m22. Next base: position 69,158 of record NZ_BBSK01000040.1, on the reverse strand, counting down.
ACGCAGTTCGCTCGCTTTTGCGACGCGATCGAGCGGCCCGATCTCGCGGCCGACGAACGCTACAAGACCAACCTCGGCCGCTCGCAGAATCGTGCCGACCTGCTGCCCGAGATTCGCCGCGAACTCGCGCGGCGGTCGCGCGCGACGCTGCTGGCGGCGCTCGCCGACGCGGGCATTCCGTGCGGCGAAGTGCTCGGATTGCACGAAGCGCTGACGTCCGAACGCGCCACCCGCGCCGGGCTCGTCACGCGGCAGCCGCATCCGGCCGCGGGCGCGGTCGACGTGCTCGCGCCGCCGTATCGCTTCGACGGCGCGCGGCTGCCGGTGCGCGGCGCGCCGCCGGTGCTCGGCGCCGATACCGAGGCGGTGCTCGGCGGCTGGCTCGGGATGTCGGCGGAGGACGTCGCGCGGCTGCGGGCGGATCGCGTCGTGTAGATCGCTTGTTCCGCCGCGGCGCGGGCGGTGAGTCGACGCGCGCCGACCATTCCACAAAACACCGCTCGCAATGATGAGCCGGAAATGGAGACACCATGGAGCTTTCCGTCATCGAATCGGTCACGGCGCGCCGCGACTACCAGCAGCTCGTGCGGGCCCGGCGCCGCTTCAGCTTCACGCTCACCGCGTTGATGATCGCCACGTACTACGGCTTCATCCTGCTCGTCGCGCTCGCGCCGCACGTGCTCGCCGCGCCGCTGTACCGCGGCGCGACGACGACGGTCGGGATCGCCGCGGGCGTCGCGATCATCCTGATCGCGATCGGCCTGACCGCGTGCTACGTGCTGCGCGCGAATCGTGCGTTCGACCGCCGCGTCGACGCGATCCTGCAACGTTCGTGACGGAGGCCCGCATGCGACGCATTTCGCGCGCGCTCGGCGCGCTGACCGTTCTCGTTTCCTCCACCGCCCATGCGACCGGCATCGCCGGCCCGATGCCCGACAAGGTCGAGCTGAACCCGGTCGCGATCGGGATGTTCTTCGCGTTCGTGTTCGCGACGCTCGCGCTCACGCGCTGGGCCGCGCGCCGCACGCGCTCGACGCGCGACTTCTACACGGCCGGCGGCGGCATCACCGGGCTGCAGAACGGGCTCGCGATCGCGGGCGACTACATGTCGGCCGCGTCGTTCCTCGGGCTGTCCGGGATGGTGTTCATGTTCGGCTTCGACGGGCTGATCTACTCGATCGGCTTCCTGGTCGGCTGGCCATTCGTGATGTTCCTGATCGCCGAACCGCTGCGCAACCTCGGCAAGTTCACGTTCGTCGACGTCGTCGCGTACCGCTTCGCGCAGCGGCCGATCCGGCTGCTGACCTCGGCGAACGCGCTGACGATCGTCGTGCTGTACCTCGTCGTGCAGATGGTCGGCGCCGGCAAGCTGATCCAGCTGCTGTTCGGGCTGTCGTATGGCACGGCCGAGCTGATCGTCGGCGTGCTGATGGTCGTCTACGTGTTCTTCGGCGGGATGACCGCGACCACCTGGGTGCAGGTGATCAAGGCCGTGCTGCTGCTGTGCGGCGCGACGCTGCTCGCGTGGCTCGCGCTCGGCGAATTCGGCTTCAGCGTCGACACGATGTTCCGCCGCGCGGTGGCCGTGCATCCGGGCGCGCTGTCGATCATGGGGCCCGGCAAGCTGATCCGCGACCCGGCCAACGCGCTGTCGCTCGGCATCGCGCTGATGTTCGGCACGGCCGGCTTCCCGCACATCCTGATGCGCTTCTTCACGGTGCCGAACGCGAAGGAGGCGCGCAAGTCGGTGCTGTACGCGACCGGCTTCATCGGCTACTTCTACCTGCTGACCTTCGTGATCGGCTTCTCGGCGATCGTGCTGCTCGCGCAGCATCCGGAATTCTTCCGGCTCGGCGCGAACGGCACGTTCAACCTGACGCACGACCTGCTCGGCGGCTCCAACATGGTCGCGGTGAAGCTCGCGCAGGCAGTGGGCGGCAACTGGTTCTACGGGTTCATCGCGGCCGTCACGTTCGCGACGATCCTCGCGGTGGTCGCGGGCCTGACGCTCGCCGGCGCGACGACGATCTCGCACGACCTGTATGCGCAGATGTGGGCGCGCGGCAAGCCCGACGAACGGCTCGAGATGCGCATCTCGCGCGCGGCGACGATCGGGCTGTCGGCCGTCGCGATCGCGCTGTCGATCCTGTTCGAGCACGTGAACGTCGCATTCATGGTCGGGCTCGTCGCGGCGGTGGCCGCGAGCGCCAATTTCCCGGTGCTCGCGATGTCGATCTTCTGGCGCGGGATGACGACCCGCGGCGCGGTGCTCGGCGGCGGTCTCGGCCTCGTGTCGGCGGTCGCGCTCACGGTGTTGTCGAAGTCGGTGTGGGTCGACGTGCTGCACCACGCGCACGCGGCGGTGTTCCTCGACAACCCGGCGCTCGTGTCGGTGCCGCTCGCGTTCGTCGGGATCGTGGTCGGTTCGCTTGCGGATCGCGGGGAGCGCGCACGCCGCGAGCGCGACGCGTTCGCGCAGCAGGAGTTCTACGCGCAGACCGGCCTGCTGGCCGGCGAGGCCGTGCAGCACTGATTCCTCTGATGAACGACGCATCCGTCCGGATCGCTGGACGGATATTTTCCGGAAATCCGGAATCCCGGATTTCCTTGCCTGCCGCATTATGGGAAATACAATGAAAACAACGGCTTGAGGGGTTCCGGAAACCTGGCATCGACCTTGCGATATAAAGCGCACGGCCATCCCCCGGCCGAACTACTACAGCAAGCAAGGAGACAACCGATGACCAATGCCTTCCTCCCCCTCCGGATGTCCTGAGGCATCGCTTGTTGCGGCACGGCAGCCGCGCGGGTGAATGCCTTTCCCCTGAGACATTCGCCTGCGCGCGTGACGCCGTTTCCACGGCTCATCTACTTCAGCAGGAACCATCGTGAAGAAGAAACCCTTCTACAAAGTGCTCTATGTGCAGGTGATTTTCGCCATCATCGTCGGCGTGATCCTCGGCCACTTCTACCCATCGATCGCCACCGACATGAAGCCGCTCGGCGACGGGTTCATCAAGCTGATCAAGATGGTGATCGGCCCGATCATCTTCTGTACGGTCGTCACCGGCATCGCCGGCATGGAGGACATGAAGAAGGTCGGCCGCGTCGGCGGCAAGGCGCTGCTGTACTTCGAGATCGTGTCGACCTTCGCGCTGCTGCTCGGCCTCGCGGCCACGCACCTGCTGCGTCCGGGCGTCGGCTTCAACATCGATCCGGCGACGCTCGACGGCAAGGCCGTCGCGTCGTACGCGGCGAAGGCGCACGGGCAGTCGACGGTCGACTTCCTGATGCACATCATCCCGAACACGATGGTCGACGCGTTCGCGCAGGGCGAAATCCTGCAGATCCTGCTGATCGCGCTGCTGTTCGGCAGCGTGCTCGCGCACCTCGGCGAGCGCGGCCGTGTGGTCACCGACTTCATCGACGGCCTGACGCGCGTGCTGTTCGGCATCGTGCACATCGTCACGAAGCTGGCCCCGATCGGCGCGTTCGGCGCGATGGCGTTCACGATCGGCAAGTACGGCGTCGGCTCGCTGGTGCCGCTGCTCAAGCTGATCGGCACGTTCTACCTGACGTCGGTCGTGTTCGTGCTGGTCGTGCTCGGCGCGATCGCGCGCTTCACCGGCTTCTCGATCATCCGCTTCGTGTCGTACATCAAGGAAGAGCTGCTGATCGTGCTCGGCACGAGCTCGTCGGAAGCCGCGCTGCCGCAGCTGATGGAAAAGCTCGAGAAGGCCGGCTGCTCGCGTTCGGTCGTCGGCCTCGTCGTGCCGACCGGCTACTCGTTCAACCTCGACGGCACCAACATCTACATGACGATGGCCGTGCTGTTCATCGCGCAGGCGACCAACATCGAGCTGACGTGGATGCAGCAGCTCACGCTGCTGGCCGTCGCGATGCTGACGTCGAAGGGCGCGAGCGGCGTGACCGGCGCGGGCTTCATCACGCTGGCCGCGACGCTGGCCGTCGTGCCGACGATCCCGCTGTCGGGCATGGTGCTGATCCTCGGCATCGACCGCTTCATGAGCGAATGCCGTGCGCTGACCAACATCGTCGGCAACGGCGTAGCGACGGTCGTCGTGTCGGCATGGGAGAAGGAGCTCGACCGCAACAAGCTGCGCCAGGCGCTGAAGGGCGGCGGCGAAGTCGCGCCGACCGAGACGACGGCCGGCGTCTGACGTCATGAAGGAGCAGGCGGCGGCACCGCCCGCCGGCCGTGCGGCCCGCGGCGGCCGGGGCATCGAGGCGGAGGCCTATGACACAATAGGCGATCCGCATCGCCAGGAAGCCTCGACCGTGACGCGCCGCCTGCTCATCCTCGTCGTGCTCGCCGCCGCGCTCGTCGCGGCGTGCGCGCTGACGTGGACGATCACCTGGCAGCGCGGCGTCGCCGAGCTGCAGCGCAATGCCGCGGTGCGGGTCGACCGCACCACCAGCGCGCTCAAGAGCACACTCGACCGCTACGAATCGCTGCCTTATCTGCTCGGCAGCCATCCGTACGTGCAGGATCTGCTCGCCGACCCGAAGCGCGGCGACTACACCGCCCGCGTCAACCGCTATCTCGAAGACCTCAACGAACACGCGCACGCGACCGTCACCTACGTGATCGGTGCGGACGGCCTGTGCGTCGCCGCCAGCAACTGGCGCGCGCCCGACAGCTTCGTCGGGATCGAATACCGTTTCCGCCCGTATTTCCTCGACGCGATGAACGGCCAGGTCGGCCGCTTCTTCGGGATCGGCACGATCTCGCGCGATCCCGGTTACTACATCTCGCAGCCCGTGTGGCGCGACGGCAAGATCGCGGGCGTCGTCGTCGTGAAGCTCAACCTCGAATGGTTCCAGGGCGCCGACGCGTCCGAGCCGCTCGTCGTCGTGGACGATCACGGCGTCGTGTTCCTGTCGTCGGTGCCCGCGTGGAAGTACCACACACTGCGCCCGCTCACGGGGCCGGTCGCCGCGTCGATCTACGAAACGCGCCAGTACGCGCAGCAACCGGTCACGCCGCTGCCGCTGCGCGTCGAGCAGACGCTCGGCGCCGACGCGGAAATCGTGCGCCTCGGCGCCGGCCGGCGCGCGCCGCGCTTCCTCGCCAGCAAGCGGCGGATCGGCGAGCCCGACTGGCTGCTCGTCACGCTCGCGCCGCTCGCACCGGTCGACGCCGATGCGCGCAACGCGACGATCGTCACCGGTTTCGGCTTCGTGTCGGTCGCGCTCCTGGCGTTCTACTGGCGGATGCGCCGCGCCCGCGTGCGCGAGATGATCCGCGGTCGCGCGCTGCTGCAGCAGGCGTACGCGGAGCTGAACCGGCGCGTCGAGGAGCGTACGGCCGATTTGTCTGAAGCGAACGAGCAGTTGCAGAAGGAAGTCGGCGACCGGATTCGCGCGGAGCAGGAGCTGCGCGCCGCGCACGACGAACTGATCCAGGCGAGCAAGCTCGCCGCGCTCGGCCAGATGGCGGCCGGCATCACGCATGAGCTGAACCAGCCGCTCGCGGCGCTGCGCAGCTTCTCGGACAACACGCGCGTGTTGCTCGATCGCGGCGAGCAGGCCGCCGCGCGCGAGAATCTCGAGGCGATCGCCGCGCTCACCGAGCGGATGGGCAAGATCACCAACCAGCTGAAGCTGTTCGTCGGCCGAGCGAAGCCGCGCAACGAGCGGGCACTCGTCGTGCGCGCGCTGCGCAGCGTGCTGTCGCTGCTCGGCGAGCGCCTGCGCGGCGTCGCGCTCACGCTGACGCTGCAGGACGCGACCGTGTCGCCCGCGCACGACGCGCCGCTCGACCTGGCGCGCGACTATCCCGAACTCGTCGCGCGCTGCGAGGATCTGCGCCTCGAACAGGTGCTGATCAACCTGCTCGGCAACGCGCTCGACGCGGTGGCCGGCGTCGCGGCGCCGGCCATCGAGGTGACGATCGCGGTGTCGGCCGCGACACTCTCGGTCGAGGTGCGCGACAACGGCTCCGGCATTGCGCCCGATCTGCTGCCGCGCCTGTTCGAGCCGTTCTTCACGACCAAGGAAATGGGGCGCGGGCTCGGGCTCGGCCTCGCGATCTCGTCGTCGATCGCGAGTGACGCGGGCGGCGCGCTGACCGCGCGCAACGCACCATCGGGCGGCGCGCTGTTCGTCTTGACGCTGCGGCGCGCCCGCACGCATCATCCGGACTCCGTGTCCGAGCCGGCGGGCTCGCATTAGCGTGAACAGGCCGGTCGACGAACGACCGGGATCAACGAGAGCCGCACGCACCAGCGCCGCGCGGCCTGTCAGGAGCAAGTGACCAAGATGGCCAACCGGCTGCAAGTGATCTATATCGAAGACGATGCGCTCGTGCGCCGGGCGAGCGTGCAGAGCCTTCAACTGGCGGGCTTCGACGTCGCCGGCTTCGAGTCGGCCGAGGCGGCCGAGAAGGCGATCGTCGCGGATACCGCCGGCGTGATCGTCAGCGACATCCGGCTGCCCGGCGCGAGCGGGCTCGACGTGCTCGCGCAGTGCCGCGAGCGTGTGCCCGACGTGCCGGTGATTCTCGTCACCGGGCACGGCGACATCTCGATGGCCGTCCAGGCGATGCGCGACGGCGCGTACGATTTCATCGAAAAACCGTTCGCGGCCGAGCGCCTGATCGAGACGGTGCGCCGCGCGCTCGAGCGCCGCGAGCTCGTGCTCGAGAACCACGCGCTGCGGCGCGAGCTGGCCGGGCAGAACGTGGTCGCGCCGCGCATCATCGGCCGCAGCCCCGCGATCGAGCAGGTGCGCAAACTGATCGCGAACGTCGCGCCGACCGACGCGTCGGTGCTGATCAACGGCGACACGGGCGCCGGCAAGGAACTGATCGCGCGCAGCCTGCACGAGCTGTCGCCGCGCCGCGACAAGCCGTTCATCGCGGTCAATTGCGGCGCGCTGCCCGAGCCGATGTTCGAGTCGGAGATGTTCGGCTACGAGCCCGGGGCGTTCACCGGCGCGGCGAAGCGGCGCGTCGGCAAGCTCGAATACGCGTCCGGCGGCACGCTGTTCCTCGACGAAATCGAAAGCATGCCACTCGCGCTGCAGGTGAAGCTGTTGCGCGTGCTGCAGGACGGTGTGCTGGAACGGCTCGGCTCGAACCAGCCGATCCGCGTGAACTGCCGCGTGGTCGCCGCTGCGAAGGGCGACATGAGCGAACTCGTCGCGGCCGGCACGTTCCGGCGCGACCTGCTGTACCGGCTCAACGTCGTGACGATCGCGCTGCCGCCGCTCGCCGAGCGCCGCGAGGACATCGTGCCGCTGTTCGAGCACTTCATGCTCGATGCGGCCGTGCGCTACGGGCGGCCCGCGCCGGTGCTGACCGACCGGCAGCGCGCGAGCCTGATGCAGCGCGACTGGCCGGGCAACGTGCGCGAGCTGCGCAATGCGGCCGACCGCTTCGTGCTCGGCGTGGCCGACATGCCGCCGGAAACGGGCGCGGGCGACGACGCCGACAACGACCAGACGCTGAAGGAGCGCATCGAGCAGTTCGAGCGCGCGGTGATCGCCGAGGCGCTGAACCAGACGGGCGGCGCGGTCGCCGCGACGGCCGACCGGCTGCATGTCGGCAAGGCGACGCTGTACGAGAAGATGAAGCGCTACGGGCTGTCGGCGAAAGGCGAAACCGAGCGCTGAAAAGCAAACGGACCGCGGAACCGGGGTGCCCGGTCATGCGGTCCGTTGTTTTACCGAAAGAGGCGGTGCGGTGCGCGCCCCTTCGAATCCGATTCGGCGGCGCTCAGGCCGCGTTGCCGTCGAGCGCCTTCTTGAGCAGCGCGTCGAGTTCCGCGAATTGCGGCGCGCCGACGTAGCGCTTCAGGATCTTGCCGTCCTTGTCGACGACGAAGGTCGTCGGCGTGAGTTGCACGTTGCCGAACTGCTTCGCGACGCTGCCGTCGTCGAGCGCGACCTTGAACGGCAACTGGCGCGTCTGCGCGTAGTTCGCGACGTACATCGGCGGATCGTAGTTCATCGCGACCGCGACGAATTCCAGCCCCTGACCCTTGAAGCGATTGTAGGTATCGACCATCTGCGGCATTTCCTGCATGCAGGTCGCGCAACTGGTCGCCCAGAAATTCACCAGATAGACCTTGCCCTTCAGGTCGCCGCCGGTCGAGACCTTCTGGCCCGACAGCAGCGTGAAGGTCGCGTCCGGCACGCTGGACTTGCCGTTGAACGCGAAGAAGCCGGCGACGGCGATCGCCGCGACGACGGCGGCCGCGACGATATAGCGGACGGGGCCGGTACTGCGGCGGGCGGGAGGCGTGGTGTTCATCTGGTGCTCTCGGAGTCGATGACGCGGATCGATGCAAAGGACGTCGAAATTCGGCGCTCATTTTAGCGCGAATGCGGCGTGTGCACCGGCGGCGGCCTCGCATCCCGGTTTTCAGGTTCGGCGGATAATGGCCGCTTTGCCTGCCGCGATCCACGCCATGCCGAAGGAAGTCATCGATTCGTTGCGCCCCCTTTTTCGCCCGCTGCGACACTTCGCCGCGCTGGCCTGCGTGAGCGCAGCGCTGGCCGCGTGCTCGCCGTCGTACGACTGGCGCACGCTGCACAACGATGCCGGCTACACGATCGACCTGCCGGCGAAGCCGACCGTCGAGGAGCAGCCGGTGGCGCTCGGCGGCACGTCGATGCCGATGCGGATGCAGGCCGCGCACGTCGACGGCGCGGTGTTCGCGGTCGGCACGCTGACGCTGCCGGACGACCGCGACGACACGCGCCGCACGGCACTCGACTTCCTGCGCGCGGGGCTGTCGCGCAACCTCGACGGCGCGCCGCAGACGGCCGCGGTGCCCGTGCCGCTCGCCGCCGGCGGCGCGGTGAACGGGCTCGAACTGCGTATCGCGGGGGCCGCCGCCGGCGGCGATCGCGCGCGCAAGACGATCGTCGCGCGGCTTGCCGCGCGCGGCCGGCACGCGTACCAGGCCGTCGTGATCGCCGACGGGCCGCTCGCGCAGGAGCAGCTGGACCAGTTTTTCGGCTCGTTCAAACTCGATTGACGACGGCCGGCGAGGGCGCTCCGACAGGCAACGGCAACTGAAAGTTCATTCGCAGCTTTCGACGCTAATCACCGGATTTTGCGAGGGTTTTTCGGCTATCCACAGCGCATGTGGATAACTTTGTTGAAAAGTCGCACGGATTTCCCGCAAAGCCGCGCCGGACGGCCCTCCGGCTCGTTTGGTCGCCCATTCGCCCTTTGAGAAAAATCAATCAAAACAACGGGATACGCATTCCGTCCGGCAAAGGCCGCGGCGAGCCGCGATCCGGGGCCGGATTAGGGGAATTGTGCATAAGTCAAGTCTTGACAGCCTGATTTTGTCCTCCCAGCGCGCTTACAGCGCCGTCAGCGCACGCCGGTAGCGGATCGCCTCGGCGATCTGCGCGGCCGTCGGCAACGGGTCGCCGGCCAGGTCGGCGATCGTCCGCGCGACTTTCAGCACGCGGAAATACGCGCGCGCCGACCACCCGAAGCGCTCGCCGGCCTCGCGCAGCAATCGCTCACCTTCGTCGGTGGGCCGGCACAGGTCGTCGGTTTCGCGGCCGCTCAGCATGTGATTCGTCTTGCCCTGCCGAGCGAGCTGCAGCGCACGCGCTTGCGCAACCCGGGCGGCCACCGACGCGCTCGGTTCGCCGGGCGCCGTCGCGCGGGTCGCGAGTTCCGCCGGCGACAGCGCGGGCAGATCGATCTGGATGTCGATGCGATCGAGCAGCGGCCCCGACAGCTTGCGCAGATAGCGGGCGGCCACGTCCGGCGAGCAGCGGCAGCGCCCGGACGGATCGCCATGCCAGCCGCACGGGCACGGATTCATCGCGGCGATCAGCTGGCATGCGGCGGGGAAGTCGGCCTGCTGGGCCGCGCGCGAGATCGTGATGCGGCCGGCTTCCAGCGGCTCGCGCAGCATTTCCAGCACGTGCCGGTCGAATTCCGGCAGTTCGTCGAGAAACAGCACGCCAAGGTGCGCAAGCGTGATTTCGCCCGGCTGCGGCGGATTGCGGCCGCCCACCAGCGCGGCGGCGCTCGACGAGTGGTGCGGCGCGCGGAACGGCCGGCGGCGCCACTGCGCGGGCGAGAAGCCGAGCCGGCTCGCGGACAGCAGCGCGGCCGAGGTCAGCGCCTCGTCGTCGGTCAGCGGCGGCAGCAGCCCCGCGAGGCGCGCGGCCAGCATGGACTTGCCGGCGCCGGGCGGGCCGACCATCAGCATGTGATGGCCGCCCGCGGCCGCGACTTCCAGCGCGCGCCGGGCGCCGCGCTGGCCGACGACGTCCGCGAGGTCGGGCGCGGCGGGTGCCGGCAGGCCGTCGAGGCAGGGCGCCGCGACCGGCGCGAGCCGCCCGTCCGGCGCATCGGCGAGGTGCGCGCACAGCGCGGGCAGGTCGCGTGCACCGAATACGGTCACGCCCGGCACGAGCGCGGCCTCGGCGGCGCTGTCGAGCGGCAAGTACAACTCGGGCGAGCGCGACGTCGCGGTGCAAGCGCGCGTCTCGCCGGCATCCAGGCCCGGGCCGCCGGCGAGGCCCGCGCCGGATTCCTCCGCACGCCAATCCCGCGCGGCGCCGCACGCCATCGCGAACGCGCCGCGCATCGGCCGCAGTGCGCCCGTCAGCGACAGCTCACCGGCGAATTCGCGGCCGGCCAGCGCGTCGGCCGGGATCTGGCCATTCGCGGCGAGGATGCCGAGCGCGATCGGCAAATCGAAGCGGCCCGACTCCTTTGGCAGATCGGCCGGCGCGAGATTGACGGTGATGCGGCGCACCGGGAATTCGAACCCGCAGTTCTGCAGCGCGGCGCGCACGCGCTCGCGGCTTTCGCGGACTTCGAGATCGGGCAGGCCGACGATCGAGAACGACGGCAACCCGTTGGCGAGATGGACTTCGACGGTGACGTCCGGCGCGCGGCCGGAGGCGGGCGCGCGACTGCGCACCACGGCGAGCGACATGGCGAGGCTCCTGTAAAAGCAGGCGGACGACAGCCGTTGGGGGCCGCATGCCGCGGGAATCGGAGGAATCGGGTGCGCGCTTGCCGGCGTGGCGCGGGGAAAGAACGAGGTGTTGCGGAACGACGAACTGCGAAGAGCGATGGACTGCGAAGAGCGGGGATGCAGCGAAGAGCGGGGTGCAGCGAAGAACGACGGACGACGAAGCGTGGCGGACGGTGGCGGATGCGGGCCGCACGACGCGGCCCGCACCCGGGTAGAGCGTCAGGCCTGCGGGGCCGCGAGCTTCTGCTCGAGTTCGGCGACGCGCTTTTCGAGTTCCTCGAGGCGCACGCGGGTGCGGGCGAGCACCTGCGCCTGGGTGTCGAATTCCTCGCGCGTGACGAGATCGAGCTTCGAGAAGCCTTGCGACAGCATGGCCTTCACGTTGCGCTCGACGTCCTTGGCCGGCGAGTTTTTCAGCAAATCGCTGACGCGCGACTGCAGATCGTTGAAAACGTCGCTGGGTTGCTTCATGTGATTCCCCTTCCTTGCACAAAAAATGTGCATCTTCAGTTGCGTACGTGCCCATGATGCACGCATGACCGGAAATGGTGCGCGCGGGGCGCGAATTCCGGGCATGGCGCCCGCATGGGTGAATGGCCCGGCGATCCGGGACGTGCGTGCACTCTAGCAACGATCCTTTCGCCGCGCCAGCAAACCGGGCCATGTTGGCCATTCGGCCGGGCTTTTGCGCCTTACATCGCGGGATGCGACCCCGTTCCGGAGCCGTTCGAGACGGTGTTCGGGCCAACATGGCATGCGAGTTGCTGAGAAGAGTCCGTTACAACATTCCAACTCATTCGACGGGACAACCCAGCGAGAGGACTTCATGAAACTCATTACCGCAATCATCAAGCCGTTCAAGCTCGATGAGACGCGCGAGGCGCTGTCGGCGCTTGGCGTCTCCGGCATCACGGTGACGGAGGTGAAAGGGTTCGGGCGCCAGAAGGGGCACACCGAGCTGTACCGCGGCGCCGAATACGTGGTCGATTTCCTGCCGAAGATGAAGATCGAGGCGGCCGTGTCCGACGATCTCGTCGACCAGGCGGTGGAAGCGATCGAGCGGGCCGCGCGCACCGGCAAGATCGGCGACGGCAAGATCTTCGTCACGCCGATCGAACAGGTGATCCGGATTCGCACCGGGGAGACAGGCGCGGACGCGCTGTAACAGAACAGACAAGACAAGCGACAAGAGGAAACCCAAGATGCGAAAACTTCTGATGTCCCTGCTGATGGCCGGTTCGCTGATCGCGACCGGCGTCGGCTCCGCGCTCGCCGACGACGCGGCGTCCGCCGCGGCAGCTTCCGCGCCCGCCGCCACCGCTTCCGACGCGTCGGCTGCCGCTGCACCGGCCGCATCGGCGCCGGCCGCCGACGCATCCGCCGCTGCCGCACCGGCTTCGGGCACGGCCGACGCATCGGCTGCCGCCGCCGCGTCCGCGCCGGCCGCCCCGGCCGCGCCGACCGCCCCGTTCTCGGTCGATTCGTCGAAGATCAGCGCGGGCGACACGGCATGGATGCTGACGTCCACCGCGCTCGTGCTGTTCATGACGATCCCCGGCCTCGCGCTGTTCTACGCGGGCATGGTCCGCAAGAAGAACGTGCTCGCGACCGTGATGCAGAGCTTCGCGATCACCGCGGTGATCACGGTGCTGTGGACGGTGGTCGGCTACAGCCTCGCGTTCACGCCGGGCAACGGCTTCATCGGCGGCCTGTCGCGTGCGTTCCTACACGGCATGAACTACATCAAGGGCGACAAGGCGACGACGCTGACCGTCAGCCATCTCGCGTCGACGATTCCGGAATCGGTCTACTTCGTCTACCAGATGACGTTCGCGATCATCACGCCGGCTCTGATCTGCGGCGCGTTCGCCGACCGGATGAAGTTCTCGGCGATGCTCGTGTTCATGACGCTCTGGTCGCTGATCGTCTATGTGCCGATCGCGCACATGGTGTGGGAGCCGACCGGCTGGCTGTCGGCCGACGGCGTGCTCGACTTCGCGGGCGGCACGGTGGTGCACATCAACGCCGGTATCGCGGGCCTCGTGTCGTGCCTCGTGCTCGGCAAGCGCGTCGGCTACGGCCGTGAATCGATGGCGCCGCACAACCTGGTGCTGACGATGATCGGTGGCTCGATGCTGTGGGTCGGCTGGTTCGGCTTCAACGCGGGCTCCGCGGTCGCGGCCGACGGCCGTGCCGGCTTCGCGATGCTGACCACGCAAGTGGCGACCGCCTGCGCGGCGCTCGGCTGGATGTTTGCCGAGTGGATCGCGAAGGGCAAGCCGTCGGTGCTCGGCATCGTGTCGGGCGCGGTCGCGGGTCTCGTGGCGATCACGCCGGCCGCCGGTTTCGTCGGCGTGGCGGGCGCACTGGTGATCGGTATCGCGGCGGGCGTCGTCTGCTTCTGGTCGGCTACCTGGCTCAAGTCCAAGCTCGGCTACGACGATTCGCTCGACGCGTTCGGCGTGCACGGCATCGGCGGGATTCTCGGCGCGCTGCTGACGGGCGTATTCGCGGTCAAGGACATCGGCGGCTTCGACGGCAGCCTGCTGCTGCAGGCCAAGGGCGTGCTGATCACGCTGGTCTACAGCGGCGTGCTGAGCTTCGTGCTGCTGAAGCTGATCGACCTGACGATCGGCCTGCGCGTGACCGAAGAGGAAGAGCGCGAAGGTCTCGACGTGATCCTGCACGGCGAGCACGTGGAATAAGTCACACGAATCAACGGCGGGCCGCCGCGACGACGGCGCCCGCCCCGAATGAGCGCAGCGACTTCGGCCCGCCTACCCGGCGGGCTTTTTTTCTCCTGTCACCCGCTGCCGTAGCGGATAACCCTTCACTCTATCGGGTCAATAGCCGAAAAGTTCCTCGATATCCTTGCGAAGCCGGGAACAATCCCCAAATGGGCAAGGCAATTGCTCTACAATCTTCATTCTCCCGCTCGCGAGTGATTCATGGTTCCCCACCTCGTTACCGCGTTGAACGGTCCGCTGCTCGAACTCGAGCAGAAGATCCTCGACGCGACGCCTGCGATCGAACGCTGGTTCAGGCTCGAATGGCAGGAACACACCCCGCCGTTCTATTGTTCGGTGGACCTGCGCAATGCCGGCTTCAAGCTGGCGCCCGTCGACGCGAACCTGTTTCCCGGCGCGTTCAACAATCTGCCGTCCGAAGTGCTGCCGCTCGCCGTGCAGGCCGCGATGGCCGCGATCGAGAAGATCTGCCCGGACGCGAAGAATCTGCTCGTGATTCCCGAGCTGCCGACCCGCAACGCGTTCTACCTGGAAAACGTCGCGCGCCTCGCGACGATCATGCGCCAGGCCGGCCTGAACGTGCGCTTCGGCTCGCTCGACCCGAGCATCACCGACATGACGCCGATCACGCTGGCCGACGGCCAGAAGATCGTGCTCGAGCCGCTCGAGCGTTCGCAGCGCCGCCTCGGCCTGAAGAATTTCGATCCGTGCTCGATCCTGCTGAACAACGACCTGTCGGCCGGCATTCCGGCCGTGCTGGAGAACCTGCACGAGCAGTACCTGCTGCCGCCGCTGCACGCGGGCTGGGCCGTGCGCCGCAAGTCGACGCATTTCTCGTGCTACGACGACGTCGCGAAGAAGTTCGCGAAGATGGTCGGCGTCGATCCGTGGATGGTGAATCCGTATTTCGCGCACGTGGAAGGCGTCGACTGGCAGGCGCATGAAGGCGAGCAGGCGCTCGCCGACGCGATCGACGGCGTGCTGAAGAAGATCGCGCGCAAGTATCGCGAATACGGGATCAGCGAGAAGCCGTACGTCGTCGTGAAGGCCGACGCGGGCACCGCGGGCCGTGGCGTGATGACCGTGCACGACGCGGCGGAGATCGGCCGCATGACGAAGGCCGAGCGCGCGCAGATGGCCGAATCGAAAGCCGGCCTCGCGGTGCGCGACGTGATCGTGCAGGAAGGCGTCTACACGTTCGAGCGCGTCGGCGACGAAGTGGCCGAGCCCGTCGTGTACATGATCGACCGCTACGTGGTCGGCGGCTTCTACCGCACGCACGGCGGCCGCGAGCGCGACCAGAACCTGAACGCGCCCGGCATGCACTACGTGCCGCTCGGCTTCGAGCACACCGCGCTGCCGGATGCAGGCGCCAAGCCGGGCGCCGCGCCGCCGAACCGTTTCTACATGTACGGCGTCGTCGCGCGGCTGTCGCTGATCGCGTCGTCGATCGAACTGGAAAAGACCGATCCCGAAGCCATCCAGGTGTAACGGACCTTCGCTACGTACAGGACCCGCATGGACATTCTTTTTATCGCCGACCCGCTCGAGCATTTCAAGATCTACAAGGATTCGACCTACGCGATGATGGCGGAGGCCGCCCGGCGCGGGCATGCGGTGTACGCGTGCGAGCCGCGCCATCTCGCCTGGACGGGCTCGGCCGTCGAGGCCGACGTGCGGCGCATCACGTTCGTCGGCGAGCTGGACGACCTGCATCGCGACATCTGGTTCGAAGCGGGCCCGGTCGACGCGCGCCGTCTCGAATCGTTCGGCGCGGTGCTGATGCGCAAGGACCCGCCGTTCGACATGGAGTACGTGACGTCGACGTGGCTGCTCGAGCTGGCCGAGCGTGCGGGTGCGCGCGTGTTCAACAAGGCGCAGTCGATCCGCGACCATTCGGAGAAGCTCGCGATCGGCGAGTTTCCGCAGTTCGTCGCACCGACGCTCGTCACGCGCGACGCGAAACGGTTGCGCGCGTTCCACGCCGAGCATGGCGACGTGATCCTGAAGCCGCTAGACGGAATGGGCGGGATGGGCGTGTTCCGCGTGAAGCCGGACGGCATGAACCTCGGCTCGATCGTCGAGATGCTGAGCCACGACGGCACGCGCTCGGTGATGGCGCAGAAGTTCATTCCCGAGATCAAGGCCGGCGACAAGCGCATCCTGCTGATCGGCGGCGAGCCGGTGCCGTATTCGCTCGCGCGGATTCCGCAGGGCAGCGAGGTGCGCGGCAATCTCGCCGCGGGCGGGCTCGGCGTCGCGCAGCCGCTGACGACCCGCGACCGCGAGATCGCCGACACGCTCGGGCCCGTGCTGGCGTCGCGCGGGCTGCTGCTGGTCGGGCTCGACGCGATTGGCGACTGGCTGACCGAGGTGAACGTCACGAGCCCGACGTGCTTCCGCGAGATCATGGAGCAGACGGGCTTCGACGTCGCCGCGATGTTCATTGACGCGCTGGAGCGCGCGGCCGCGTAGGCCCGACCCGTTTCCCGCGCAACCCCGGCGGCGGCCGCGCAGGTCCCCCGTCGCCGGAGCAGCTTGACCGGCCTGCTACAATGCCCGCTTGCCCGGTGCCGTGATCGGCGCACCGAAGGCCCGGCGGTCGGGCCGACACTGTTGCAAGGCTGAACATGAAACGTTCCCCACACTCGCTACGCTCATTGCCCCGCCGCGGGGTATCGGCCCGCCAGGGGCGGCCGGGAGCGATCTGACATGGCCGGAATCCTGATTATCGCGCACGCTCCGCTCGCCACCGCGCTGCGGGACTGCATCGCGCACATCTACGGCGGCGTGCCCGCCCGCATCGGCTGCATCGACGTGACGGCGGACAGCGATCCGGCCCAGGTGATGGCCTTCGCGCACGCGGAACTCGCGCGGCTCAAGGAAGAGAACGGCGTGGTCGTGCTGACCGACATGTATGGCGCGACGCCCGCGAACATCGCGGGCCAGCTCGCGAAGCTCGACAACGTGCGCGTGCTGGCCGGCGTGAACCTGCCGATGCTCGTGCGGGCCGTCTGCTACCGCACCGTGCCGCTCGACAAGCTGGTCGACAAGGCGCTGTCCGGCGGCGCGAAGGGTGTCCACGAGGTGTCGGCCGGCACGCCGCCGCCGCCGTCGGAAACCGGCTGCGGCCAGTGCGCGCCGATTCCGCCCGAACCGCAGCCGCGCACCGAATCGCACTGACCGCCCCGTTTTCCGTTTTAGACTGACCCGCCGACGCCCGTCGCCGGCGGCCTCGACCGACCCGACCGAGAATCATGCTTCAACAAGAAACCACCATCGTCAATAAATTGGGGCTCCATGCACGCGCATCGGCCAAGCTTACGCAACTGGCCGGCAACTTCCAGTCGGAAGTCTGGATGACACGCAACGGGCGCAAGATCAATGCGAAGAGCATCATGGGCGTGATGATGCTGGCGGCCGGCATCGGCAGCACCGTGACGATCGAGACCGAAGGGCCCGACGAGCGGGAAGCGATGGACGCGCTGCTGAAGCTGATCGCCGACAAGTTCGGCGAAGGCCAGTGATCGCCACGCGGAATCATTGCCGTTTCCAGTCAGAATGCCGCGGATGTCGCGGCATTTTTTTCGTCGGAAGCATTGATGCGGAATGCGCAATGCTGCGCTGCATGCAGTCAGCAGGGAGTCGCGGAATTTATAATCGCTAACCGGGGTCATAAGCGCATCGCAGCAGTGTGCCGCGGCTTTACTTGTACAGAGGAGGTGCGCGTGTCCTTCACGCTGCATGGCATTCCCGTCTCACGAGGTATCGCGATCGGGCGAGCGTATCTGATCGCGCCGGCGGCGCTCGACGTCGCCCATTACCTGATCGAGGCCAACCGGACCGACGCCGAAGTGGAGCGATTCCGCACGGCGCTCGACGTCGTGCGTCGCGAGCTCGAAGCGCTGCGCGCCGACCTGACCGACGACACCCCGAGCGAAGTCGGTGCATTCATCGACGTCCACACGATGATCCTGAGCGACGAGATGCTCGTGCAGGAAACCATCGACCTGATCCGCACGCGCCGCTACAACGTCGAATGGGCGCTGACCGAGCAGCTCGAACTGCTGACGCGCCATTTCGACGACATCGAGGACGAATACCTGCGCGAGCGCAAGGCCGACATCGAGCAAGTGGTCGAGCGCGTGCTGAAGGCGCTCGCCGGTGCGCCGTCCGCGTCGCAGGCGCTCGACGGCGCGGCCAGGAACGGCACGAACGACATGATCGTCGTCGCGCACGACATCGCGCCGGCCGACATGATGCAGTTCAAGACGCAGTCGTTCCAGGCGTTCGTCACCGATCTCGGCGGGCGCACGTCGCACACGGCGATCGTCGCGCGCAGCCTCGGCATTCCGGCCGCGGTCGGCGTGCAGCATGCGAGTTCGCTGATCCGCCAGGACGACCTGATCATCGTCGACGGCGACCAGGGCATCGTGATCGTCGATCCGGCGCCGATCGTCCTCGAGGAATATTCGTACCGCCAGTCCGAGAAGCTGCTGGAGCAACGCAAGCTGCAGCGCCTGAAGTTCTCGCCGACGCAAACGCTGTGCGGCACGAAGATCGACCTGTACGCGAACATCGAGCTGCCCGACGACGCGAAGGCGGCCGTCGAGGCCGGCGCGGTCGGCGTCGGCCTGTTCCGCTCCGAGTTCCTGTTCATGCACGAGAAGGAGATGCCGGAAGAGGAGGAGCAGTTCGCCGCGTACAAGCGGGCCGTCGAGTGGATGAAGGGCATGCCGGTGACGATCCGCACGATCGACGTCGGCGCCGACAAACCGCTCGAGGCGCTCGACGAAGGCTACGAAACGGCGCCGAACCCGGCGCTCGGGCTGCGCGCGATCCGCTGGAGCCTGTCCGAGCCGCAGATGTTCCTCACGCAGTTGCGCGCGATCCTGCGCGCCTCCGCGTTCGGCCAGGTGAAGATCCTGATCCCGATGCTCGCGCACGCGCAGGAGATCGACCAGACGCTCGACCTGATCCGCGAGGCGAAGCGGCAGCTCGACGACGCGGGGCTCGCATACGATCCGAACGTGCGCCTCGGCGCGATGATCGAGATCCCGGCCGCGGCGATCGCGCTGCCGCTGTTCCTGAAGCGCTTCGATTTCCTGTCGATCGGCACGAACGACCTGATCCAGTACACGCTCGCGATCGATCGCGCCGACAACGCGGTCGCGCACCTGTACGACCCGCTGCATCCGGCCGTGCTGCACCTGATCGCGTACACCTTGCGCGAGGCGAAGCGCGCGGGCGTGTCGGTGTCGGTGTGCGGGGAGATGGCGGGCGACCCGGCGCTCACGCGCCTGTTGCTCGGGATGGGGCTCACCGAGTTCTCGATGCACCCGAGCCAGTTGCTCGTCGTGAAGCAGGAGATCCTGCGCGCGCACCTGAAGGCGCTCGAGAAGCCGACGGCCGACGTGCTGGCCGCGTTCGAGCCGGAGGAAGTGCAGGCGGCGCTGCAGCGGCTGGCGGTCGCCGAGCCGCGGGCGGACGCGGCCGCGTAGGCGTTTTCGGCGTCGCTAACTGTAGCGAAGTGTCACGCATGGGCCGTTTGGCGCATGCCCGTCGCGCGTCAGTGCCGGTCCCCGCATACGGGGCAGTCGGCCTGGCGCGCGATTTTCATCGTCGTCCATTCCATCCGCAGCGAATCGAGCATCATCAGCCGCCCGTTGAGCGTCTTGCCGATGCCGCCGATCACGCGCAGCGCCTCGGCCGCCTGCATCGCGCCGATGATCCCGACGGTGGGCGCGAACACGCCCATCGTCGAGCACGCGACTTCCTCGAACGGCTGGTCTTCCGGAAACACGCACGCATAGCAGGGCGCGGCCGCGTCGCGGAAGTCGAACGTGCTGATCTGGCCGTCGAAGCGCAGCGCGGCGCCCGACACGAGCGGCACGCCGTGCGCGACGCACGCGCGGTTGATCGCATGCCGCGTCGCGAAGTTGTCGGTGCAGTCGAGCACGACGCTCGCGTGCGGCACGTGTGCGTCGAGCCACGCGTCGTCGACGCGTTCCGCGACCGCGTTCACCGTCACCTCGGGGTTCAGCTGCGCGAGCGTGTCGCGTCCCGATTCGACCTTGCTGCGGCCGACCGATGCCGTCACGTGCAGGATCTGCCGCTGCAGGTTCGTGAGGTCGACCGTATCGGCGTCGACGAGCGTGAGCGTGCCGACCCCCGACGCCGCGAGATACATCGCGGCCGGCGAGCCGAGGCCGCCCGCGCCGACGACGATCGCATGCGCGTCGAGAAAGCGCTGCTGCGCCTCGATGCCGATCTCGTCGACGAGGATGTGGCGGGAGTAGCGAAGGAGTTGATCGTCGTTCATGGGGAGTCGTGAGCGAGGCGGGCGGACGTTCGTTATTTTAGGCGCGCATGAAAAACGGGCCATCGCGGTCTTCCCGCGATGGCCCGTTGGATGCCGGCTGGCGCTTACTTTGGCGCGGATGCCGGCTTCGGTGCGGAAGCCGGCTTCGCGGCGCTGGCGCCCGATGCCTTCGCGGCTGCCTTGGCGGCCGGGCTCTTCGCCGTGCTCTCGGCGAGCAGCGACTTCGATTCCTGGACCGGCTTGCCTTCGAGCTTGTTGAGCGCCTGCTGCATCATGAAGTCGTCGGCGCTGCCGAACTCGATCGGCTTGCGATCGCGATCCTTCTGGCGCTGCTCCGGCGTCTTCTTGTCGTTCTGCTCTTCGAGAACGCGCAGCTGATCCATCCGGCGCTGCTCGCGCTCTTCCTGTTCCTTCTTCTCGTTCGGATCCTGCGTGTTCGCGAGGTGGTTCGTGTAGTCGACCTCGCGCGTCACGAGCACGTCGTCCGGATCGCCGTCCGCGTACTGATCGACCGGCACGTCCGGCGTGATGCCCTTGTTCTGGATCGAACGGCCGCTCGGCGTGTAGTAGTACGCGGTGGTCAGGCGCAGCGCGGTGTCGGCCGTCATCGGGCGGACCGTCTGCACCGAACCCTTGCCGAACGTCGTCTTGCCCATGATCTGTGCGCGCTTCGAATCCTGCAACGCACCGGCGACGATTTCCGACGCGGACGCCGAATATGCGTTCGTCAGCACGATCATCGGCACGGTCTTGAAGACCGGCGGCAGGTTCTTCAGCGGATCGCCGTCGAAGGACGGCAGGCGATAGTTGTCGTACGTATCGCGGTAGACCTGCTTCGAATCGGGGATCTGGCCGTTGGTCGACACGACGACCGAGTCGGGCGGCAGGAACGCGCCGGCCACGCCGACCGCGCTCTGCAGCAGGCCGCCGCCGTTGTTGCGCAGGTCGAGGATGAGGCCCTTCAGGTTCGGCTGCTGGCGCGCGATGTCCTGCAGCTTCTGCGCGAGATCGGGCGTCGTGCGCTCCTGGAAGCTCGTGATGCGGACATACGCGTAGCCCGGGTCGAGCATCTTCATCTTCACGCTCTGGACCTTGATGATCGCGCGCGTGACCGTGACCGGGAACGTGCGGTCGTCGCTCTTGCGGAAGATCGTCAGCGTGACCTTGGTGCCCGGCTCGCCGCGCATCTGCTTGACGGCCTTGTCGAGCGTCATGCCGCGCACCGGCTTGTCGTTGATGCGCGTGATCAGGTCGCCCGGACGGATGCCGGCGCGGAACGCGGGGGTGTCCTCGATCGGCGAGATCACCTTGACGAGGCCGTCTTCCTGCGAGATCTCGATGCCGAGGCCCGCGAAGCGGCCCTTCGTCTGCTCCTGCAGTTCGTCATAGTCGGTCTTGTCGAGGAACGACGAGTGCGGATCGAGGCTCGACACCATGCCCTTGATCGCCGCCGTCAGCAGCTTCTTGTCGTCGACCGGTTCGACGTACTCGCGCTTGATCTGCCCGAATACTTCCGCGAACAGGCGGAGCTGGTCGAGGGGAAGCGGCGCCGTGGCGGTCTGCTCGGCCGATGCGGAAACCTGCAGCGTGGCGAACACGCCCGTGGCGAGGCCCGCGGCAATCAGGCCGATGTTCTTCAAATTCATTCGCATAGAGAGTCTGGTGCGGTCGGGAAGCGCGTGGCGGTAGCGGGGATGTAGCGGACAAGTATAACTGTTCGTCCGATAACTCAGTGGAACGGCGCGAAAAGCGTCGAAAAGGCCGCAGAGGCCCCGGCGGGGCACCGCCAGGCGCGCTGCGGGGTTCGAAAGCGGGTTCGACCGCAGCGGGGCCGGGAAGGTTCGCGCGGCGTGCGGGCCGGGGCCCGGCACGCCGCGCCGGAACGCGGCCTGCTCGCCGCGCCGGGCGTCAGCCCGCCTTGCCCTGCTTCGCGACGGCGGCCTGCGCCTGCGCGATCGCGTCCTGGTCGCCGAGGTAATAGTGCTTGATCGGCTTCAGGTTCTCGTCGAGTTCATACACGAGCGGTACGCCGTTCGGGATGTTCAGGCCGACGATGTCGCTGTCCGAGATGCCGTCGAGGTACTTGATCAGCGCGCGCAGCGAGTTGCCGTGCGCGGCGATCAGCACCTGCTTGCCGGCGCGCACCGCCGGCGCGATCGACTCGTTCCACAGCGGCAGCACGCGCGCGACCGTGTCCTTCAGGCACTCGGTGAGCGGCAGTTGCTCGCGCGGCACCTTCGCGTAGCGCGGGTCGTTGAACGGCGCGCGCTCGTCGGTCGGCTCGAGCGCGGGCGGCGGCGTGTCGTAGCTGCGGCGCCACACGAGCACCTGCTCGTCGCCGAACTTCGCGGCCGTTTCCGCCTTGTTCAGGCCCGACAGCGCGCCGTAGTGGCGCTCGTTCAGGCGCCACGAGTGGACGACCGGCAGGTACATCAGGTCCATCTTGTCCTGCACGTGCCACAGCGTGCGGATCGCGCGCTTGAGCACCGACGTGTACGCGATGTCGAACGTGTAGCCGGCCTCCTTGAGCAGTTCGCCGGCCTGGTAGGCCTCGTTGCGACCCTGTTCGGTCAGGTCGACGTCGACCCAGCCGGTGAAGCGGTTTTCCTTGTTCCACGTCGATTCGCCGTGGCGGATGAGAACGAGTTTGTACATGGATCTTGCGGTCGGTAGTGATGGGAAGCGGGGCGCGCCGCACGGGACCGAACCGGGGCCCGACATCGCGCAAGACGGTTATTTTATAATGGCGGGATTGTCCTCATCCGATTTCTCTTTTTCCGGCGGCATTCCGTGACGTTCTTTACCAATTACACGAACCTGGCCCTTATCGCGATCCTGCTGGTTTCCGGCGGCCTGCTGGCATGGCCGGCCCTGCGCCGCGGCCGCGGCGGGCTGTCGGCTGCGGAAGCGACGCAGCTCATCAATCGCCGCAACGCGGTCGTGATCGACCTGCGTGCCGCCGCCGATTTCGCCGCCGGCCACCTGCCGTCGGCGCGCCAGGTCGCGGCGGGCGAGATCGGCGCGAAAATTGCGCAGGTCGCGAAGAACAAGAGCACCCCGGTGCTGCTCGTCTGCCAGAATGGCCAGCAGTCGCAGAAGGCGGCGCGCGAGGTCGAGGCGGCGGGCTACGCCGAGGTGCACGTGCTCGAAGGCGGCGTGGCCGCCTGGCAGCAGGCCGGGATGCCGGTCGTCAAACAAGGAGTGGCGAAGTGAACAAGGTTTTGATGTACAGCACGCAGGTGTGTCCGTATTGCATGCAGGCCGAGCGCCTGCTGAAGCTGCGCGGCGTCGAGCAGATCGAAAAGGTGCTGATCGATCGCGATCCGGCCCGCCGCGAGGAAATGATGACGCGCACGGGGCGCCGCACGGTGCCGCAGATCTATATCGGCGACACGCACGTCGGCGGCTACGACGATCTGTCGAAGCTCGACCGCGAAGGCGGCCTCGTGCCGCTTCTGCAAGCGGCCTGATTAGGGCAGAATGGCCGCCGGCCGCGCCGCGGGTCGGGCGCGCAGGATTCATCCGTGGCGGCCGGCGAACAGCCGGACCGCCCCGTCACCACTTTTAGGGAAACACCATGTCCGACGTCGAAAACCAACCGTTCTTCAACATCCAGCGCGTCTACCTGAAGGATATGTCGCTCGAGCAGCCGAATTCGCCGGCGATCTTCCTCGAGCAGGACATGCCGTCGGTTGAAGTCGAAGTCGACGTCAAGGCCGACCGTCTCGCGGAAAGCGTGTTCGAAGTCGTCGTGTCGGGTACCGTCACCGCGAAGGTGAAGGACAAGGTCGCATTCCTGATCGAAGCGAAGCAGGCTGGCATTTTCGACATCCGCAACATTCCGGACGAACAGCTCGATCCGCTCGTCGGCATCGCATGCCCGACGATCCTGTTCCCGTACCTGCGCTCGAACATCGCCGACGCGATCACGCGCGCCGGCTTCCCGCCGATCCACCTCGCGGAAATCAACTTCCAGGCGCTGTACGAGCAGCGTCTCGCGCAGCTTCAGCAGCAAGCCGGCGCCGCAGCAGGCGCACCGAACGGCGCGCCGAATGGCACGACGCTGAACTGACGTTTCACTCCGGACCGGTGCTGGGTATGAAAGTAGCCGTTCTCGGCGCCGGTGCCTGGGGCACCGCGCTCGCGGGCCATCTGGCCGCGCGGCACGATACGCTTCTGTGGGCGCGCGACGCCGCGCTCATCGCCGGGCTGCAGGCCCGGCACGAAAATTCCCGCTATCTGGACGGCATCGCGCTGCCTGACGCGCTGCGCTACGACGCCGATCTCGGCGCCGCGCTCGCGCATGGCGCCGCGGACGACGCGCTGTGCGTGATCGCCGCGCCGGTGGCCGGGCTGCGCACGCTGTGTCACGCGATGCGCGACGCGGGCTATGTGCCCGCGCACGTCGTCTGGGTCTGCAAGGGCTTCGAGGCCGACACGCATCTGCTGCCGCATCAGGTGATCGCGGCCGAACTGCCCGAACAGCAGAGCAACGGCGTGCTGTCGGGCCCGAGCTTCGCGCGCGAGGTCGGACAGTCGTTGCCCGTCGCATTGACGGTGGCCAGCGCGTCGGCCGAATGCCGCGAGCGCACGCTCGCCGCGTTCCATCACGGCGCGATGCGGATCTATACGGGCGACGACGTGGTCGGCGTCGAGGTCGGCGGCGCGGTGAAGAACGTGCTGGCGATCGCGACCGGCATTTCCGACGGCCTCGGCCTCGGGCTGAACGCGCGCGCCGCGCTGATCACGCGCGGCCTCGCCGAAATGTCGCGGCTCGGCGTGGCGCTCGGCGGCCGCGCGGAAACCTTCACGGGCCTCACGGGCCTCGGCGACCTGATCCTCACCGCGACGGGCGACCTGTCGCGCAACCGCACGGTCGGGCTGCAACTGGCGGCCGGCCGCACGCTGAACGACATCCTCGGCGCGCTCGGCCACGTGGCCGAAGGCGTGCGCTGCGCGCAGGCCGTGCTGGCGCTCGCGCGCGCGCAATCGATCGATATGCCGATCACGCAAGCCGTGTGCGGCGTGCTGTTCGATGGCATCGCACCGCGCGACGCCGTCAGCGGCCTGCTGCGCCGCGACGCACGCGCCGAGTAGCACGGGCTGGGTTCGCCCGGCACGGTTGCGCCGGGCGCGCGGCGCCAAAGCGGACTACGCTTGAACAGTCTTCGGCGTTCCGCGAGGTTGTCATGCTGCAGATCCATTCCACCACGCTCGATGCGCAGGTCGTCGACATCACGACGCTCGATGTCGATGCGATCGTCAACGCCGCGAACGGTTCGCTGCTCGGCGGGGGCGGCGTCGACGGCGCGATTCACCGCGCGGCCGGCCCCGGCCTGCTCGCCGAGTGCCGCACGCTCGGCGGGTGCGACACCGGCGACGCGAAGCTCACGCGCGGCCACGGGTTGCCGGCGCGCTACGTAATCCACGCGGTCGGGCCGGTCTGGTACGGCGGCGCGCGCGGCGAGGCCGAGCTGCTCGCGTCGTGCTACCGGCGCGCGATCGAGCTGGCCGAAGAGGTTGCCGCGACGTCGATCGCGTTTCCGGCGATCAGTTGCGGCGTCTACCGCTATCCGGCCGAAGCCGCCGTCGACATCGCGGTCGGCACCGTCGTCGAGATGCTCGCGCAGGCGCCGAACCTAGCACGCGTGGTGTTCGCGTGCTTTTCCCCCGACATCTACGACCTGTACCGCGCGCGGCTCGCGCGGACCTGACGCGTTCCGCGCCGCGGGCTACACCCGGCGAGTGTCAGGCGCCGCCTTCGAAGCCGGCCTGGCGCCACGCCTCGAACACGACCACCGCGACCGTGTTCGACAGGTTCAGGCTGCGGTTGTCCGGCCGCATCGGCAGGCGCACGCGCTGCTCGTTCGGGAAGCGTTCGAGCAGTTCGGCCGGCAGGCCGCGCGTTTCCGAGCCGAACACGAACCAGTCGCCGGGCAGGAACGCATGATCGTGGAAGCGGCCCGAGCCGCGCGTCGTGAACGCGAACATCCGCGCGGGATCGGGCGTTTCGGCGGCGACGAACGCATCCCAGTCGCGGTGCACGCGCATCTGCGCATACTCGTGATAGTCGAGGCCGGCGCGGCGCATCCGCGCGTCGTCGAGCGGAAAGCCGAGCGGCTCGATCAGGTGCAGATGCGCGCCGGTGTTCGCGCACAGGCGGATCACGTTGCCGGTGTTCGGCGGAATTTCGGGGGCGACGAGAACGACGTTGAACATGTTTCGGTTTGGCTGGGGCGGCCGGAGCGGCGCAATGCGCGTGCATCCGGCTGGCCGGTTCGTGACGGCCGCATGCGGGCGGCCTCTCTATCTAATTAATCCCTGGCGGTGCGCAGCGCAACCAGATTCGTCACGCGCGCGGCGCCCGCCGCCTTCAGCGCCTGCGCGGCCGCCGCGAGCGTCGCGCCGGACGTCATCACGTCGTCGACGAGCGCGATGTGGCGGCCGGCGACGCCGCCTGCCACCGCGAAAGCCGCCATCACGTTGTCGCGTCGTGCGTGCCGATCGAGCCGCGACTGCGGCGCGGTGTCGGCGACGCGCGTGAGCAAGGCTGCCTCCGCTGGCACGCCGAGCCGGCGCGCCAGCGGACGCGCGATCGCCCACGCCTGGTTGTAGCCGCGCGCGACGAGCCGCCGGTGCGACAGCGGTACCGGCGCGACGAGGTCGAAGCCCCCCGCGCCGCGCGTATCGTCGACCAGCCGTGCAAGCCGGGCTGCGAATTCACCACCGAGCGCGAGCTGTGCGTGAAATTTCAGGCCGCGCGCGAGCCCGTCGAGCGGCGCGCGGTAATCGGCAAGCGCGAGCGTCGCGTCGAACGGCGGCGGCGCGGTGCGGCACGCGTCGCACTGGTACAGGCCCGCGCGGCCGGCGCCGAGGCGACCGCCGCCGGCCGATCGCGCGTGTCCGACACCGAGCGGCAGCGCGCAGACCTCGCAGCGCAACTGCGCTTCATTCCAGTACGCGGCATCGCAGGCGCCGCAAATCACGGCGTGTGACAAATTGCCGCATAACGCGCAGCGATTCGGCAACGTGGCGGCGGCGACGCGCACGGCCAGCGTTCGAACCTGCGACAAAACGACGCGCAACGTGCGCTCGGCGGAACCGCGGACCATCGCAACACTCCTGGCACGCCGCCTCAATGAAGCTTGCGAGGCGAGCGAGTATACTTCGGGCTCTTCGCCAGTGTGCCCGACATGTCCCCAGCTTCGACTTCAACCGGCCGTCCGGCCAATGACACCAGGCGCCTGCGGCGGATCTTCGATCGCCGTGCCGCCACGTTCGATGCGGTTGCGTTCCTGCCGCGCGAGATCGCGCAGCGGATGAACGAGCGCCTCGAATACATCAAGGTGAGCCCCGCGGCCGTGCTCGATGCGGGCTGCGGCCCGGGCGACGACCTGCCGGCGCTGCGCGCGCGTTTTCC
Organism: Burkholderia sp. E168m22; assembly: GCF_001319805.1. Lineage (NCBI taxonomy): Bacteria > Pseudomonadati > Pseudomonadota > Betaproteobacteria > Burkholderiales > Burkholderiaceae > Burkholderia > Burkholderia sp. E168m22. The sequence goes on along the minus strand of NZ_BBSK01000040.1, from coordinate 41,684 downwards.
CGAAGCGCCGGTGTTCGGCGTGGACCTGTCCGGCGCGATGCTCGCGCGGGCCGGTCAGCGTGAAGTCGAGCAGACCACCTGGCGCCGCTGGCTGCCGGCGTCGCTCGGCCGGGCGCTGGGCCAGCGCGGCCCGCGCGTCGCGCAGGCCGATTTCGCCGCACTGCCGTTCCCGGGCGGCGCGTTCGACCTGATCTGGTCGAATCTCGCGCTTCACTGGCATTCGCGTCCCGATACCGTCTTCCCCGAATGGCAGCGCGTGCTGCGCGTGAACGGGCTGCTGATGTTCAGCACGCTCGGCCCCGACACGCTGCGCGAACTGCGCGCGGCCTGCGCGGACGCCGAAGCGGCGCTCGGCATCGCCCCGCCCGCCGCCCGCGTGATCGATTTCGTCGACATGCACGACCTCGGCGACATGCTCGTCGAGAGCGGCTTCGAGATTCCCGTGATGGACCAGGAAGTGCTGACCGTCACCTACAAGTCCCCCGATTCCCTGCTGGCCGACGTGCGCCGCTGGGGCGCCTATCCGTTCGAGCGGGCGACGCCGCAGCACGCGACGCGGCGCTTTCGCGCGGCGCTCGGCGACGCGCTGGACGCGCGCCGGCGCGAGGACGGCACGATTCCGCTGACGTTCGAGGTGATCTACGGCCACGCGTGGAAGGCCGTGCCGCGCACGACCGCCGAAGGGCACGGGATCGTGCGCATCGAGGACATCGGCAAGGGGCGTCCGAAGAATCGGTAAAGCGGTAAAGAGGGGTTTTGTTATGTCTGAAATTAGCGGCGCAAAGCGGGGTCGAATTGGCGGCCAAAACGGCCGGAAAGCTTGTCGCGCTTGGCTTGGCGGGCGATAGGCGCTTGCTTGTGGATGCCATTGAACCCGCCTATAATGCGTCAGCTTGTCGTCCCGGGGTCCCCGCAATACGGGGCGACGAGTCCGATGCAGGCATGCATCGCATGCCATTCGCGTGAGGCGGCGATGGAAGCAGCGAGGGTTTTGGCGGAGACGGCGGACAGCGAACCGGTCCTCGAAGACTGGCTCATGAAACGCAACTGTTCGGTGTCGCCACGCCAGTTCGTGCTGTTTTACGCGTCGCTCGCGGGCTTCTCGCTGGCGATCGCGGCGTTGCTGTTGTGGAGAGGGGTCTGGCTCGTCATGCCCTTTACCGGAATCGAGTTGCTGGCGGTGGGTGTCGCATTTGCGATCTATGCTCGCCATGCGGTCGATTACGAGCGCATCAGGCTGTTTCCGCACCGGCTCGTGATCGAGCGGATGGATGCGGAGCGGCTCACGCAGATCGAATTCAACCCGCGCTGGGTGCGGGTCGAGCCGGGTGCGACGCCACGCGATCCGATTCGGCTGGTATCGCGCGGGCAGACCGTCGTAATCGGGCAGCATCTCGCGCAGTACAAGCGTGCGCAGTTCGCCGACGAGCTGCGCGTGTCGCTCAGGCGCTGCGGCTGACGAGGCGCGGTCATTGGCCGGACGAGGCTGGTGGCTTGCGACGGGGGAGGGTTTGAATGGAAATTTTGGGTAAGGATGCTATGAAAACAATCAAGCGAGCCCTCACGGGCGTGCTGGCATGCAGCGGATTGCTCTTTGCCGGTGCGGCCCTGGCGGTCGGTGATAGCCCGGGCGGCCCCCGTGTCAACGAGATCAACTTTCAGCCGCCTGTCACGAAGATCGCCGAGGAGCTCTACGATCTCCACACGATGATGCTGATCCTGTGTACGGTGATCTTCGTCGGCGTGTTCGGCGTGATGTTCTATTCGATCTTCGCGCACCGCAAATCCAAGGGCCACAAGGCCGCCAATTTCCATGAAAGCACGACCGTCGAGATCATCTGGACGATCGTGCCGTTCGTCATCGTCGTGCTGATGGCGCTGCCGGCGACGAAGGCCGTCGTCGCGATGAAGGACACGACGAACGCCGATCTCACGATCAAGGTCACCGGCTACCAGTGGAAGTGGGGCTACGACTACGTGAAGGGCCCGGGCGAGGGCATCGGCTTCCTGTCGACGCTGACCACCCCGCGCGACGAAGTGATGGGCAAGAAGCCGATCACCGACACCTATCTGCAGGAAGTCGACAACCCGCTCGTCGTGCCGGTCAACAAGAAGATCCGCATCATCACGACCGCCAACGACGTCGTCCACTCGTGGTACGTGCCCGCGTTCGGCGTGAAGCAGGATGCGATCCCCGGCTTCGTGCGCGATACGTGGTTCAAGGCCGACAAGGTCGGCACGTTCCGCGGTTTCTGTACCGAGCTGTGCGGCAAGGAGCACGCGTACATGCCGGTCGTCGTCGAAGTCCTGTCGGACGACGACTACGCGAAGTGGGTCAGCGCGCAGAAGGCGAAGCTGGCCAGCGCGGCGGTCGACCCGAACAAGGTCTACACGATGGCCGAACTCGTCGCGCACGGCGAGGAAGTCTACAAGGCGAACTGCGCGGCCTGCCACCAGGTGAACGGCAAGGGCCTCGGCGCGTTCCCGGCGATGGACGGCAGCCCGATCGTGAACGGCCCGATCGCCGCGCACGTCGAGCGCGTGCTGCACGGCAAGGGCGCGATGCCGTCGTGGGCGTCGCTGTCGGACCTCGACATCGCTTCGGTCGTCACGTACGAACGCAACTCGTGGGGCAACCACAAGAACGACCTGCTGCAGCCGAAGCAAGTGGCTGACGCACGCAACGGCAAGCTGCCGGAAGACACGGCGGGCGCGGCAACGGCAGCGGCCCCGGCAGAAGCGGCTTCGGCACCGGCGCAAGCCGCGTCGGGCGCCGAGCAGCCGGCGGCAGCGGCATCGGCCGCGCTGTCGACGATCTACTTCGAGACGGGCAAGAGCGTGCTGCCGGCCGACGCGAAGGCGGCGATCGCCGCCGCGGCCGACTATGCGAAGGCACATCCGGACGCGAAGCTCGCGCTGTCGGGCTTCACCGACAAGACGGGCTCGGCCGACGCGAACGCCGAACTGGCGAAGCATCGCGCGCAGGCCGTGCGCGATGCGCTGAAGGCAGCAGGCGTGGCGGAAGACCACATTATTCTCAAAAAGCCGGAAACGATCACGGGCGGGGCTGACGCGAAGGAAGCCCGGCGTGTCGAGATCGGCCCGGCGGCTTGACGTGTCGCTGAGTTAGTCGACGTATTCGCATTAGGAGATTCTCATGTCTAGCATCGGGCACGACGTAGCCGCGGACCACGCGCACGACGACCACGCGCACGAAGCCCCGCACGGCTGGCGTCGCTGGCTGTTCGCCACCAACCACAAGGACATCGGTACGCTGTACCTGCTGTTCTCGTTCATCATGTTCCTGTCGGGCGGCGTGATGGCGCTCGGCATCCGTGCCGAGCTGTTCGAGCCGGGCCTGCAGATCATGCGTCCGGAGTTCTTCAACGAACTCACGACGATGCACGGCCTGATCATGGTGTTCGGCGCGATCATGCCGGCGTTCGTCGGCTTCGCGAACTGGATGATTCCGCTGCAGATCGGCGCATCCGACATGGCGTTCGCGCGGATGAACAACTTCAGCTTCTGGCTGCTGCCGGTCGCGGCCGTGCTGCTGGTCGGCTCGTTTTTCGCGCCGGGCGGCGCGACGGCCGCCGGCTGGACGCTGTACGCACCGCTGTCGACGCAGATGGGCCCGGGCATGGACTTCGCGATCTTCGCGGTCCACATCATGGGCGCATCGTCGATCATGGGCGGGATCAACATCGTCGTGACGATCCTGAACATGCGCGCACCGGGCATGACGCTGATGAAGATGCCGATGTTCGCGTGGACGTGGCTGATCACCGCGTACCTGCTGATCGCCGTGATGCCGGTTCTGGCGGGCGCGATCACGATGGTGCTGTTCGACCGCCACTTCGGCACGTCGTTCTTCAACGCGGCAGGCGGCGGCGACCCGGTGATGTACCAGCACATCTTCTGGTTCTTCGGCCACCCCGAGGTGTACATCATGATTCTGCCGGCGTTCGGGATCGTGTCGCAGGTGATCCCGGCGTTCGCACGCAAGACGCTGTTCGGCTACAGCTCGATGGTGTACGCGACGGCATCGATCGCGATCCTGTCGTTCATGGTCTGGGCGCACCACATGTTCGCCACGGGCATGCCGGTCACCGGCCAGCTGTTCTTCATGTACGCGACGATGCTGATCGCGGTGCCGACGGGCGTGAAGGTGTTCAACTGGCTCGCGACGATGTGGCGCGGCTCGATGACGTTCGAAACCCCGATGCTGTTCGCGATCGGCTTCCTGTTCGTGTTCACGTTCGGCGGCCTGACGGGCCTGATGCTCGCGATGGCGCCGCTCGACATCCAGTATCACGGCACCTACTTCGTGGTCGCGCACTTCCACTACGTGCTGGTGGCCGGCTCGCTGTTCGCGCTGTTCTCGGGCTGGTACTACTGGGCGCCGAAGTGGACGGGCTGGATGTACAACGAGACGCGCGGCAAGATCCACTTCTGGGCGTCGATGATCTTCTTCAACCTGACGTTCTTCCCGATGCACTTCGTCGGTCTCGCGGGCATGCCGCGCCGCTATGCGGATTACCCGGCGCAGTTCACGGACTTCAACCAGGTGGCGACGATCGGCGCATTCGGCTTCGGCCTCGCGCAGGTGTACTTCCTGTTTGCGGTCGCGCTGCCGGCCTACCGTGGCGGCGGCGAGCTGGAAAAGGCGTCGGACAAGCCGTGGGATGGCGCGACGGGCCTCGAGTGGACGGTACCGAGCCCGGCTCCGTTCCACACGTTCGAGCAACCGCCGCACGTCGAATAAGTTTCACCGAGCGTTCCGCCGCTGCCTGCCGCGCAGGCAGGCGCGGCGGGCGCGGAACGGAAGTTTCAGCGAAGTTTCAGATGACCCGGAATCCACCAGAAAGACGAACGCCCGAGCAGATCCGCGCGGGCAACAAGCGGCTCGGCCTCACCCTGCTCGTCATCGCCGCCGTTTTTTTCGTGGGTGTCGTGATCAAGCAGTGGTGGCTGTCCACCCACTGATGCAGTAACTGACGCAGTAGCGAGGAAGTCGTCGTATGTCGAAGCCGGAAGAGGGCGCCGTGGATCGTGCGTTCAATCGTTCGATGCTGGTGAAGCTCTTCGTCGTGGCCGGGCTGATGTTCGGTTTCGGCTTCGCGCTGATCCCGATGTATCGGGCGATCTGCCAGATCACCGGCATCAACAACCTGGTGCAGCGCGATGTCAGCGAGCGCGAGGTGAAGAACTCGCAGGTCGACACCAGCCGCACGGTGTCGGTCGAGTTCGATGCGAACGCGCGCGGGCCACTCGGGTTCAAGCCGGAGCACAACAGCCTCGACGTGCATCCGGGCGAACTGACGACGATCGTGTACGACGTGACGAACGGGCAGGGCCGGCCGGTCGTCGCGCAGGCGATTCCGAGCTACGCGCCGAAGCAGGCCACGGAGTTCTTCAAGAAGATCGAGTGCTTTTGCTTCACGCAGCAGACGCTGACCGCGAACGAGTCGCGCAAGATGCCGGTGGTGTTCGTGATCGACCCGAAATTGCCGAAGGACGTGAAGACGATCACGCTGTCGTACACGTTCTTCGAGCTGAATACTCCGGCCACGCCGGCACCGGCGCAGCGCAGTACGGCGGCGCAGGGTGCGGCGAAGCCGGACGCATGACGAAGGAGACGGGGCGATGACGGAGGTCAAGCGGAGCGGAACGTTCGGTCAGGCGCTGAAAGCGGTGCTGTGGTCGTTCTTCGGGGTGCGCAAGCGGCGCGACCTGGAGGCCGACGCGACGCAGCTCAATCCGCTGCACGTGCTGATCGTCGCGTTGCTCGCGGCCGGCGTGTTCATCGGCGTGCTGATCCTGATCGTGCGTGCCGTCGTGGGTTGAGGGCGCACGGCTAGTGGCGTGCGGCTAGCGGCGCACGGCTTAGCGGCTAGCAACGACGAAAGAATGCAGTGCGCGGCGCCACGGCGCGGCGTGCGGGAAAGCGCGGCGGCGGTCTCGCCGCGCAAGAAATAAAGCCGGAGCGGTTTCCGGTACACAAATTGGACTGAAGTGGAGAATCAAGCATGAGCGGTCAAAACCAGACCCCGTACTATTTCGTGCCGCATCCGTCGCAGCATCCGATCAGCGCGGCCATCGGCCTGCTGGTCATGCTCGGGTCGGCCGCGCTGTGGATCAACGGTCACGACTGGGCGCCGTTTACGGCGCTGCTCGGCCTGCTGTGGTTGCTCTTCACGCTGTATCACTGGTTCGGCGACGCGATCGCCGAATCGGAAGGCGGTCATTACGGCAAGAACGTCGACAAGTCGTACCGCTGGAGCATGAGCTGGTTCATCTTCTCGGAAGTCATGTTCTTCGGCGCATTCTTCGGCGCGCTGTTCTATGCGCGTGAAATCGCGCTGCACCAGCTCGGCAGCCTCGATTACAAGCTGATCTGGCCGGACTTCTCCGCCGTGTGGCCGAACGAAGGCCCCGCCGCGCTCGCCGGTCACTTCAAGACGATGGGTCCGTGGCCGATCCCGACGCTGAACACCGCGTTCCTGCTGTCGTCGGGCGTGACGCTGACGATCTCGCACCACGCGCTGCGCGACGATCATCGCAAGAAGGCGATCGCCTGGCTGGCCGCGACGCTCGTGTTCGGTATCTGCTTCCTGTTCCTGCAGGGTTTCGAGTACTACCACGCGTACAACGAACTGAACCTGACGCTGAACTCGGGCGTGTACGGTTCGACGTTCTTCCTGCTGACGGGCTTCCACGGCTTCCACGTGTTCCTCGGCGGCACGATGCTCGCGGTGGTCCTGGTGCGGATGATCCGCGGCCACTTCAAGCCCGATCATCACTTCGCCTTCGAAGGCGCCGCGTGGTACTGGCACTTCGTCGACGTCGTCTGGCTCGGCCTGTACGTCGTCGTCTACTGGCTGTAAATGGAACGACGGCCCGCGCAGCGATGCGCGGGCCGTTTTCATTGGTGTCGTGGCCGCGGCGGCGAAGCCGCGAGCGATACCACCCTGGCGCCGCCGCGACTCAGTCAGGCGGCGCTTTTGCTTGGTGGCGCGGCCGTGCGGCTAAATGTCACAGCGGCCGGCGCGGCAACGGCATCAACGCCCGATCGGCAGGCCGGTCGAATGGATCCAGCCCATCCAGTTCGCGAACAGGATGAGCAGGAACAGCGACACCGACAGCCCGACGCGGGTGGCGAGCGACCAGACCATGCGCTTCGTATGGCCGCGGTCGTGCATCATGAAGTAGAGCGCCGAGCCCATGCTGGCAATGATGAGGACGAAGGCGATGGGAACGAGTATGTGCATGACACGAACCGGACGACGGCAATTCGAAAGGAAGAGGATAATTATCGCACTTCGCTTTCGCGCAGGTGCCGGGCGGGCCGCATGATGAAGATCCGCTGGCTGCCCGCGCTGCTGATCCTCGTCGTCGTCGCCGTCACGATCCGTCTCGGCTTCTGGCAGCGCGACCGCGCGCACCAGAAGGAAACGCTGCAGGCGAGCATCGAGCGCTACGAACGGGCGGCGCCCGTCGACATCGGCGCGCAGCCGGTGCCGCTCGCGTCGATCGAGTTTCATCGCGTACGGGCAAAGGGCCGTTTCATGCCCGAGCAGGCGGTGTTCCTCGACAATCGGCCGTATAACGACCAGCCGGGTTTTTACGTCGTGATGCCGTTTAAACTCACGGGCGGCGGCGTCGTGCTCGTGAACCGCGGCTGGCTGCCGCGCAACATCGCCGATCGCACGGCGATCGAACCGTTCGCGACGCCGGCGGGCGACATCGAGATCGTCGGCATCGCACGCGCCGACGCGTCGCGCGCGTTCGAGCTCGGCGAAGGCGGGTCGGCCGCGCATCAGAAGATCCGGCAGAACCTCGACGTCGCCGCGTATGCGAAGGAAACGGGGCTGCCGCTGCAGCCGTTCGTGATCCAGCAGACGAGCGACGACGGCGACAAGCTCGTGCGCGACTGGCCGGCGGCGACGACCGGCGTCGAGCGCAATTACGGTTACATGTTTCAGTGGTGGGCGATGGCGGCGGCCGCGCTCGGCTTCGGCCTGTACGCCGCGCGGCGTGCGGCGAAGAAGTCGGCCGGCGCGTGAGCGTCATGCCAGGACGCGGCGCCGGCGCCGCGGGTTCGTTTCGAGAGGTCTGATTTGTCCATGCAATCTCCCCGTCAGGGTCCGGCCGCTGCGCCGATGTCGCCCGCGGCCCGCAAGCGCGGCCGCTGGATGCTCGTGCTGCTGGGTCTCGTGTGCGCCGCGCCGATGATCGCGTCGTACTTCACCTATTACGTGATCAAGCCGAAGGGCGGGTCGACGAACTACGGCACGCTGATCGAGCCGCAACGCCCGATCCCGGCGGATCTGCAGGTCACCGACGAAACCGGCAAGACGGTGCCGCTGTCGTCGCTGCGCGGCGTCTGGCTGTTCGTGATGACCGACCGCAGCGCGTGCGACGACGCCTGCGCGCAGAAGCTCTATTTCATGCGCCAGATCCGCGTCACGCAGGCGGGCGAACGGCACCGGATCACGATGGTGTGGCTGCGCAGCGATGCGGGCGCGGTGCCGCAGAAGGTGCTGGACGCGTATCCGGACACGCGCCGGCTCGTCGCCGATCCGGCCGCGGTGGCCGCGTGGCTGCCGGCCGATGCCGGCACGAAGGACAGCGACCACATCTACATGGTCGACCCGAACGGCAACCTGATGATGCGTTTCCCGAAAGACCCGAATCCCAGCAAGATCAAGTCGGACGTGACGAAGCTGCTGAAGTGGTCGAGCATCGGTTAAGGCGAGAGAACGAGGCACCATTCCGATGTCGTATCTACTGCAACTCGGCCTGATCGGCTTGTGCATCGCGCTGCTGCCGCTGTCGTACGTGTGGGTGAAGGCCGACGACGACAAGTTCCGCAAGCTCGTGTGGATCACCACGTTCCTGACGCTCGACCTCGTGATGTTCGGCGGCTTCACGCGGCTGACCGATTCGGGCCTCGGCTGCCCCGACTGGCCCGGCTGCTACGGTACGTCGTCGCCGTTCATCGCGCACGCCGCGATCACGGCCGCGCACCAGGCGATGCCGACCGGGCCGGTCAGCATGACGAAGGCGTGGATCGAGATGATCCACCGCTATTTCGCGATGGCGATCGGCGTGCTGATCATCGCGCAGACGGTGATCGCATGGGCCGCGCGGCTGCGCCGCCGCCCGCTGCACGTGTCGCCATGGTGGCCGACGAGCCTGCTGCTGCTGATTCTCGTGCAGGGCGCGTTCGGCGCATGGACGGTCACGATGAAGCTGCAACCGGTGATCGTCACGATCCACCTGCTGCTCGGCCTCACGCTGCTCGGCACGCTGGGCTGGCTCGCGGCGCGGCAGACGCCGCTGCCGTCGTATGACCCCGAGGCCGGGCGTTACCGTGCGGCCGCGCTCGCGGCGCTCGTGCTGCTGGTCGTGCAGATCGCGCTCGGCGGCTGGGTGAGCACCAACTACGCGGTGCTCGCGTGCACCGACTTCCCGACCTGCAACGGCCAGTGGATTCCGCCGATGGACTTCCAGCACGGCTTCCACCTGTGGCGCGCGCTCGGAATGACGAAGGACGGCGACGCGATCACGCAGGACGCGCTGGTCGCGATCCACTGGACGCACCGCACGTTCGCGTTCGTCGTGGTCGCGTATCTGGTCGCGTTCGCGCTGAAGATGCGCCGCTTCGACTCGCTGCGGCGGCCCGCGAACGGCGTGCTGCTGGTCGTCCTGCTGCAGTTCGTGACGGGCCTGACCAACATCGTGCTGCAGTGGCCGCTGCCCGTCGCCGTCGCGCACAACGGCGGGGCCGCGATCCTGCTGCTGCTCGTCGTCATGTTAAACTTTCGCATCCTTTCAAGCCGCCCCGGCCGTGTCGCGCAGCCTGCGCGCGACGCCGCCCCGGCGTGACCGTCCCCATGCAAAGCACCCTCTCCCAATCGCCCGGTAGCCGCTTTTCCCAGTACATGGCGCTGACGAAGCCGCGTGTCACGCAGCTCGCGGTGTTCTGCGCGGTGATCGGCATGTTCCTCGCGACGCCGGGTATGGTGCCGTGGCATGTGCTGATCGGCGGCACCGTCGGCATCTGGCTGCTGGCCGGCGCCGCGTTCGCGATCAACTGCCTCGTCGAACAGAAGATCGACGCGATGATGCGCCGCACCGCGTGGCGTCCGTCCGCGCGCGGCGAGATCACGACGCCGCAGATCCTGCTGTTCTCGGCCGTGCTCGGCAGCGTCGGCGCATGGACGCTCTATACGTTCACGAACCCGCTGACGATGTGGCTGACGATCGCGACGTTCGTCGGCTACGCGGTGATCTACACGCTGCTGCTCAAGCCGATGACGCCGCAGAACATCGTGATCGGCGGCGCGTCGGGCGCGATGCCGCCGGCGCTCGGCTGGGCCGCCGTCACCGGCGCGGTGCCGGGCGACGCGTGGATCCTCGTGCTGATCATCTTCGTCTGGACGCCGCCGCATTTCTGGGTGCTCGCGCTGTATCGCCGCAAGGATTACGAGAACGCCGGGCTGCCGATGCTGCCCGTCACGCACGGCGAGAAGTTCACGCGGCTGCACATCCTGCTGTACACGGTGATCCTGTTCGCGGTCACGCTGATGCCGTTCATTTCCGGGATGAGCGGGGCCGTCTACCTGACGAGCGCGGTGCTGCTCGGCGCGGTGTTTCTCGCGTATGCGTGGAAGATCCATCGCGACTATTCGGACGAACTCGCCCGCAAGGCCTTCCGCTATTCGATCGTCTATCTGTCGCTGCTGTTTGCCGCGCTGCTCGTCGATCACTATGCACGCCCGCTGCTCGGCGTGTAACCGCACGGTTTGAACGCAATGCTTCCATCACGGTTCGGGCGCCGCGCGCGCCAAGGCTGGATGCTCGCGTGCGCATTCACGGCAGCGCTGCTGCTCGCCGGATGCGACAACGCGCCGAAATTCCAGAATCTCGACATCACCGGCAACACGCAGTTCGGCTCCGATTTCTCGCTGCCCGATACCACCGGCAAGGTGCGCACGCTCGCCGACTTCAAGGGTAAGGCCGTCGTGATGTTCTTCGGCTATACGCACTGCCCGGACGTGTGCCCGACCACGATGGCCGAATTGTCCGAAGCGCTGAAGCAGCTCGGCCCCGACGCCGCGAAGCGCGTGCAGGTGCTGTTCGTCACCGTCGATCCGGAACGCGACACGCCGGCGCTGCTCGGCCAGTACGTGCCCGCGTTCGATCCGTCGTTCATCGGCCTGCGGCCGGCCGACGAAGCGGCGCTGAAGAAGGTCACGAAGGATTTCCGCGTGTACTACGCGAAGGTGCCCGGCAAGACGCCCGGCAGTTACACGATGGATCACACGGCCGCGAGCTACGTGTTCGACCGCGACGGCAAGCTGCGCCTGTTCGTGCGCGATGGCCAGGGCCCGGCCCCGTGGGTCCACGACCTGAAGCTGCTGGTCGACTGACCGGCAACCGCCGGGCGCCCGGCCCGGCGGTTCGCGTGACGGCCGTTTTCGCGCCGTCGCGTTTTCCCGCTCTCGTTGTCGTGCGCATGCGCTGCCCGCCGGGCGGCGCGTCGGCATGCGCGCGTATTGCGTGCGTATTGCGCCGACGCCGCGTTACGGCAACGCCGGCACGTTGAAGCCCGACGCGGCGCGCGTGATCCGGAATTCCGTCACGCGATAGGTGGCGAGCCCCTCGGTGACGAACGGGTCGGTTTCGAGGATCGCGTCGAGTTCGTCGCGATCGATGCGGGCCGCGAGGATCACGCCGCCTTCGCGCGGCACCTTCGGCCCCGCCGCGATGAAGATGCCCTTGTCGAACTGCGGCTGCAGGTACGCGCGGTGGCGTTCGAGCGCGTCGTCGATGCGCTCGAGCGACGCGGTGTAGTGGATGTCGATGACGTACATGGATGGCCCTGGAATGATGCCGGCGCCTTGTGCGCCGGTCAGCCGGTCTTTTTAGCACAGCGGATGCGGGCTGTCGCGCCGGCGGGCGGTGCGTTTGTCGATCTCCGGTTCGCCGGGTTCGCGTGTATTCAAGATGTAAGCCTCGTTGCCGTAAATAAAAGAGCAACCGTTTGCGCGCGGCAGGCCGTTCGCGCGCCGGATGCATCGACATCGACAGAGGCACGCAGATGAGCAGAATGAGTTTGAACCGCAAGCTGTGGCTCGCGCTTGCGCTGGTATGGATCGGTCTTCTGGGCGTCGGCGCATGGAGCGCCTACGAGACGCGCGCGACGATGCTCGCCGAACGCAAGGCCGGCATCGCGAATCTCGTCGACTCGGCGGCGGGCATCGTGAAGGCCTATCACGCGCTCGCGCAGAACGGCACGCTGCCCGAGGCCGACGCGAAGCGCGACGCGCTCGCGCGCCTGGCCGCGATGCGCTACGGCGATTCGGGCTATGTGTTCGTGATGGATTCGAAGCCGGTCGTGCTGATGCATCCGACGCTGCCGAAGCTCGTCGACACGCAGGTCGGCGACTATCTCGATCCGGACGGCAAGCCGCTGTTCGTGACGATCCTGAACGCCGCGAAGGCAACCGGCAGCGGATTCGCCGAATATCGCGGGCGCTTGCCGCACAGCGAGACGGCCGTGCCGAAGATCAGCTACGTCACGCGGTTCGCGCCGTGGGACTGGAACATCTCGAGCGGCGTGTTCCTGAAGGACATCGACACCGTCTACTACCGGACGCTGCTCGGCCACCTGGCCGTGGTGTTCGTGATCGGCTTCGTGATCAGCGCGGCGATGCTGGTGATCATCCGCAACGTGCGCGGCAGCCTCGGCGGCGAGCCGGACGAAGCGGCCGCGCTCGCGGCGCGCATCGCGCAGGGCGACCTCACGCTGCCGGTGCCGGTGCGCGCGGGCGACCGCACGAGCATGATGGCCGCGATGCACGACATGCAGGCGCGGCTGCAGGCGACGATCGGCGGGATTCGCCAGTCGGCCGAAGCGATCGCGTCGGCGAGCCGCCAGATCTCGGCCGGCAACGACGACCTGTCGCAGCGCACCGAGGAGCAGGCCGCGTCGCTCGAGGAAACGGCCGCGAGCATGGAGCAGCTGACCGCGACGGTGAAGCAGAACGCCGACAACGCGCGGCAGGCGAGCGGGCTCGCGAACAACGCGTCGGACATCGCGCGCACCGGCAGCGACGTCGTGAACCGCGTGATCGGCACGATGGGCGAGATCGACGACAGTTCGCGCAAGATCGCCGACATCATCGGCGTGATCGAGGGCATCGCATTCCAGACCAACATCCTCGCGCTGAACGCGGCGGTCGAGGCCGCCCGTGCGGGCGAGCAGGGGCGCGGCTTCGCGGTGGTCGCGGGCGAGGTGCGTTCGCTCGCGCAGCGCAGCGCGACGGCCGCGAAGGAGATTCGCGAGCTGATCGTCGATTCGGTCGAGCGCGTGCGCAATGGCTCGACGCTGGTCGGCCAGGCCGGCACGACGATGGGCGAGATCCTGCAGGCGGTCGCGCGCGTGACCGACATCATGGGCGAGATCGCGGCCGCGTCCGAGGAGCAGGCGAGCGGCATCACGCAGGTCGGGCGCGCGGTCACGCAGATGGACCAGGTGACGCAGCAGAACGCGGCGCTGGTCGAGGAAGCCGCGGCGGCGGCCGCGTCGCTGCAGGAGCAGGCCGTACGGCTGCGCGACGCGGTCGGCGCGTTCCGGGTCGGCAATACCGGCGGCGCGTCGCCGCGCGGAGCCGGCGCGCGGGCAGCCGAGCCGGCCTTCGGCAAGCAGACGGCCGACGAGGCGGTGGCGGCGTGACGCGGTCGGTCGACGGACCGATGCGTTGAGTGAGAAATGCAACTAACGGCCGAGTCGACACGTCGGCCGCCAGCACTGCGCTGGTGCATACCCATATGAGCGGGATGTATTTCACTTCGCGCCGATCCTGTGACACCATTTGGCCCTTCCTGCGAGTCCGGGCATACCCGTATCGCGCCCCATTTCAAGTAAGCAAGCAAGCGAGAAACAGATGAAGCGTCGCAGTCTCCTGAAGGTATTTTCCGTGCTGGCCACCGGTGCCGCGCTGACGCTGTCGGCCGGTGCGCACGCCGAAGACAAGGTGATCAAGGTCGGCACGGTCGCCGGCCCGGATTCGGAAGTGTGGCAAGTCGTGCAGAAGGTCGCGAAAGAGAAGGAAGGCCTGAACGTGAAGGTCATCGAGTTCAACGACTACGTGCAGCCGAACGCGGCGCTCGATTCGGGCGACCTCGACGCGAACAGCTTCCAGCACCAGCCCTACCTCGACAGCCAGGTGAAGCAGCGCGGCTACAAGATCGTCAGCGCGGGCCTGACCTACATCTCGCCGATCGGCGTGTACTCGAAGAAGTTCAAGTCGCTGAAGGATCTGCCGCAGGGCGCGAAGCTCGCGGTGCCGAACGATCCGTCGAACGAAAACCGCGCGCTGCTGCTGCTGCAGACGCAAGGCGTGATCAAGCTGAAGGCGGGCGCCGGCACGGGCGGCAACAACGCGACGGTGCTCGACATCGCCGAGAACCCGAAGAAGCTGAAGATCTCCGAACTCGACGCCGCGCAACTGCCGCGCGTGCTGTCGGACGTCGATGCGGCCGTGATCAACACGAACTACGCGCTGGCCGCGAACCTGCAGCCGACCAAGGACGCGATCGCGCTCGAGGCGCTGACGAGTCCGTACGCGAACCTGATCGCCGTGCGCGCGAAGGACAAGGATCAGCCGTGGGTGAAGAAGCTGGTCAAGGCGTACCAGTCGCCGGAAGTGAAGGAATTTATCAAGAAGCAGTTCAAGGGCTCGATGGTCGCGTCGTTCTGAACGCCGCTCACCGGTCGGACCGCTGAACGAACAGGGCCTGCATCGCGCAGGCCCTTTTTCATTGGCGCGGCAGGTGCGCCTACATCTCGCCGCGCCGCGAGCAGATCGACATGATCTGCTGGATCGCGTAGTTGTCGCGCACGCCGGGCAGCGACTGCACGACGCACTCGTGAAAGCGCCGCTCGCGCGGCAGCAGCATCGCGTTGTTGCGGTACAGCGCGTCGCACGAGCGCTGGATCAACTGGGCCGCCGCGCCGTTGCGGCTTTCGCGCAGCGCATTGAGCATGCAGTCGTCGTATGGCGCGCTGCCGTCGGTCAGCGCGAACGCCGCGTCCGGCAGCGCCAGCGCGACGGCGGCGAACGCGACGGCTCGGATACCCCGTTTCATCTGCCCTCCGATGGAGTGGATTGGGTCGGCCGACAGCATAGCGTAAAGCCATGAGCACGGCTGACGCGTTGGCCGCCGCGCGCCGGAGCCGCCACCGGCGGGGCTTTGGACGCCTTCGCGGGGCTTCGGCGAGGGCGGCGTCCGGCGGGCCGTGTGAAAGCGTGGAGTCAGGCGGTGGTCTGCGGAAATGGTATCCTCGTGCGTTCGCCGCTGCATGCTTTCCCGGAGCATGCGCGGGCCGATCGCCCGCGTTTCGTACGCACGGGCGGCGCCCGCCCGACGGCGGCGGGAATCCATCATCCAGAACCGACACAATACGGGGGAGACATACCCATGAAGCGATTCAAGACTTTCGCGATCCGTTCGATCACGGCCGGCGTCGCCGCACTCGCGCTGGCCGGCGCCGCGCATGCCCAGACCGTCAAGGTGCTGTCGATCGTCGACCATCCGGCGCTCGATGCGATCCGCGACGGCGTGCGCGCCGAACTGAAGGCGGAAGGTTACGGCGACGACAAGCTCAAGTGGGAATACCAGAGCGCGCAGGGCAACACGGGCACGGCCGCGCAGATCGCGCGCAAGTTCGTCGGCGACAAGCCCGACGTGATCGTCGCGATCGCGACGCCGGCCGCGCAGTCGGTCGTCGCCGCGACGAAGAGCGTGCCGGTCGTCTACTCGGGCGTGACCGACCCGGTCGCCGCGCAGCTCGTGAAGGGCTGGGGCCCGTCGGGCACCAACGTGACGGGCGTGTCCGACAAGCTGCCGCTCGATCGCCAGGTCGCGCTGATCAAGCGCGTCGTGCCGAATGCGAAGACGGTCGGCATGGTCTACAACCCGGGCGAGGCGAATTCGGTCGTCGTCGTGAAGGAGCTCAAGGAGATCCTCGCGAAGCAGGGGATGACGCTGAAGGAAGCGGCCGCGCCGCGTACCGTCGACATCGGCCCGGCCGCGAAGAGCCTGATCGGCAAGGTCGACGTGATCTACACGAACACCGACAACAACGTCGTGTCCGCGTACGAAGCGCTCGTGAAGGTCGCGAACGAAGCGAAGATCCCGCTTGTCGCGGGCGATACCGACAGCGTGAAGCGCGGCGGCATCGCGGCGCTCGGCATCAACTACGGCGACCTCGGCCGCCAGACGGGCAAGGTCGTCGCGCGCATCCTGAAGGGCGAGAAGCCGGGCGCGATCGCGTCGGAGACGAGCAGCAACCTCGAGCTGTTCGTCAATACGGGCGCGGCCGCGAAGCAGGGCGTCACGTTGTCGCCGGATCTCGTCAAGGAAGCGAAGACGGTCATCAAGTAAGCCGCGGCCCGACCGCCGCGCTGGCAGGCCCGATCCGGGCCTCGACGACATCGCCGGACGGGCGGCCTCCACCCGGGGCCGCCCGTTCGCTTCGCCCGGCCGTACACGTCCGGCCGGGAAGCAACAGGATTTCCCCATCATGTCTCTGTTCTCGTTTCTGGGCGCACTGGAGATCGGCCTGATCTTCAGCCTCGTCGCCCTCGGGGTGCTGATCTCGTTTCGCATCCTCAACTTCCCCGACCTCACCGTCGACGGCAGCTTTCCGCTCGGCGGCGCTGTCGCCGCGACGCTGATCTCGGCCGGCCATGACCCGTTCACGTCGACC
The DNA here is from genome assembly GCF_001319805.1 of Burkholderia sp. E168m22. Classification (NCBI taxonomy): domain Bacteria; kingdom Pseudomonadati; phylum Pseudomonadota; class Betaproteobacteria; order Burkholderiales; family Burkholderiaceae; genus Burkholderia; species Burkholderia sp. E168m22. The sequence continues at coordinate 24,898 of NZ_BBSK01000040.1, read as the reverse complement.
GTGATCGCGATCGTCGCGGGCGCGCTGGCCGGCTTCGTCACCGGCTGGCTGAACGTGCGCCTGAAGATCATGGATCTGCTCGCCAGTATCCTGATGATGATCGCGCTCTACTCGGTGAACCTGCGGATCATGGGCCGGCCGAACGTGCCGCTGATCACGGAGCCGACGCTCTTCACCGTGCTGCAGCCCGACTGGATGCCCGATTACGTGCTGCGCCCGGCGCTGCTCGCGATCGTCGTCGTGGTCGCGAAGCTCGGCCTCGACTGGTTCTTCTCGTCGCAGCTCGGCCTCGCGATGCGCGCGACCGGCGCGAACCCGCGGATGGCGCGTGCGCAAGGCATCGCGACCGGCCGTGCGACGCTCGCCGGGATGGCGTTGTCGAACGCGCTCGTCGCGCTCGCGGGCGCCCTGTTCGCGCAGACGCAGGGCGGCTCGGACATCTCGATGGGGATCGGCACGATCGTGATCGGGCTGGCCGCGGTGATCATCGGCGAGACGCTGCTGCCCGCGCGCCGGCTGGTGCTGACGACGCTCGCCGTCGTGCTCGGCGCGATCGTCTACCGCTTCTTCATCGCGCTCGCGCTGAACAGCGAATTCATCGGCCTGAAGGCGCAGGACCTGAACCTCGTGACGGCCGCGCTCGTCACGATCGCGCTGGTGCTGCCGGCGACGCGCAAGAAGCTGTTCGCGCGCAAGAACGGAGGGGCATGACATGCTGTCCGCACACGATCTCAAACTCACGTTCAATCCCGGCACGCCGATCGAGACGCGCGCGCTGCGCGGGCTGTCGCTCGAGATTCCCGACGGCCAGTTCGTCGCGGTGATCGGCTCGAACGGCGCCGGCAAGTCGACCTTCCTCAATGCGGTCAGCGGCGACCAGCGCGTCGATGCGGGGCGCATCGCGATCGACGGCACGGACGTCACGCGCAAGGCCGCGTGGGATCGCGCGCACCTCGTCGCGCGCGTGTTCCAGGACCCGATGGCCGGCACCTGCGAGGCGCTGACGATCGAGGAGAACATGGCGCTCGCGATGGCGCGCGGCACGCGGCGCGGTTTTCGCGCGGCGCTCGACCGGCCGTCGCGCGAGCTGTTCCGTGACAAGCTGCGGCTGCTGAACCTCGGGCTGGAAAACCGGCTGACCGACCGGATCGGGCTGCTGTCGGGCGGCCAGCGGCAGGCGGTGAGCCTGCTGATGGCGTCGCTGCGGCCGTCGCGAATCCTGCTGCTCGACGAGCACACGGCCGCGCTCGACCCGAAGACGGCCGCGTTCGTGCTGGAGCTGACCGCGCGCATCGTCGCCGAGAGCAAGCTGACGACGATGATGGTCACGCACAGCATGCGGCAGGCGCTCGACTACGGCGACCGCACGGTGATGCTGCACCAGGGGCAGGTCGTGCTCGACGTGTCGGGCGAGGCGCGTCGCGGGCTCGACGTGCCGGACCTGCTGCAGATGTTCGAGAAGGTGCGGCACGAGCAGCTCGACGACGACGCGCTGTTGCTCGGCTGACGGGCCGCTGACCGCTGACCAACGGCCGACGGGCCGGCGCGCCGTGGCATGACGGGCGCGTCGGCTTCTCCCTGATTTCTTCCGACGAAAACCGGTTTTACACCGGTGCTGTGCGGCGCGGACGCATTGCCATATACTGTATATCCATACAGTTGTGGGTGGCGTCATGCTCGCATCCTCCATTGCTCCCGAATCCCTTCATCCGTCCCTTTGGCGCGGCTCGCAGCTCGCGCGCGGCGGTCCGCGCACGATCGACACGGGCTTCGCGCCGCTGTCGGCCGAGCTCCCGGGTGGCGGCTGGCCGGTCGGCGGCCTCGTCGAACTGCTGGCCGCGCAGCCGGGCTGCGGCGAGATGCGGCTGCTCGCGCCCGCGCTCGCCCGCAGCGTCAGCGCGCGGCGGCCGCTCGCGCTCGTCGCGCCGCCGCAGTCGCCGCATGCCACCGCGCTCGCCAGTCTCGGCGTGCCGGCCGATACGCTGCTGTGGCTGCGCGCCGGTAGCCGCACCGATGCGCTGTGGGCCGCCGAGCAGGCGCTCAAGACCGGCTGTTGCGGCGCGCTGCTGCTCTGGCAGGACGCGCGGCCCGATGCGCTGCGGCGCCTGCATCTCGCGGCCGCGCGCACCGGCGACACGCTGTTCGTGATGCTGCGTCCGCTGTCGGCCGCGCGGCAGCCGTCGCCGGCCGTGCTGCGCGTCGCGCTGTATCCGGTGCCGGGCGGCGTGTCGCTCGACATCGTCAAGCGTCGCGGGCCCGCGCGCAGCGAGCCGCTCGTGCTCGATTTGCCGTCGCCCATCGTGGAGAGCCGCTATGCGCGTCTTGCTCGGCATCCATCTGCCGCGCCTGCCGCTCGACGTGTGCGCCCCGCCGCCGTCTGACGCGGCGGCCGGCGAGGCCAGCGAGGCAGGCTGCGCGGTGCTCGAGCAGGGGGTCGTGCTGATCGCCGATGCGGCCGCGCGCCGGCAGGGCGTGCGCGCGGGCATGAAGCGCGGCGGCGTGCTCACGCTCGCGCCGGACACGCTGCTCGTCGAACGCGATCCCGCCCGCGAAGCCGATGCGCTGCGCGCGGTCGCGCTCGCGTTGCTGCGCTTCTCGCCGTGCGTCGCGCTCGGCGACGAAGCCACGCTGATCGTCGACGTCGGCCCGAGCCTGCGGCTGTTCGGCGGGCTGCCGTCGCTGTGCCGACAGGTGCGTGCGACGCTCGCGGCGCTCGGCTACGCGGCGCGCCTGTCCGCCGCGCCGACCGGATGCGGCGCGTGGCTGCTCGCGCGCACGTCGGCGCGGGCACGCATCCGGCGCCGTGTCGCGCGCCAGGGCTCGCTCGTCCGCACGCTCGATCGGTTGCCGTGCGTGCTGCTGCCCGATGCGCGTCCGTATGCGGGCTGGTTCGACGGCCTCGGCTGCCGCACGCTCGCCGATCTGCGCCGCCTGCCGCGCGCGGGGCTGCAGCGGCGCTGCGGTCCCGCGCTGCTGGCCGCGCTCGATCGGGCGTACGGCGAAGCGGTCGAGCCGCTCGCGTGGATGGCGGTGCCGCCCGTGTTCGACGTGCGGCTCGAATTGCCGGAGCGCGTCGAATACGCGGAAGCCGTGCTGTTCGCCGCGCGGCGGCTCGTCGTGCAGCTGTGCGGCTGGCTGGCCGCGCGGCAACTGTCGCTGGCCGCGATGACCTTCGATCTCGAGCACGAGCGCGGCCGCCAGGCCGTGCCGCCGACCCCGCTCGAGCTCGCGTTCGCGGCGCCCGTGCGCGACGAAGCGCATTTCATGCGGCTGCTGGGCGAGCGGCTCGCGCGCGTCGAGTTGCCGGCCGCGGTGATCGCGGTGCGGCTGAAGGCCACGCGCGTCGAATCGGTCGCGCCGCCGGCCGACGATCTTTTTCCCGAGCCGGGCGGTACGCGCGAGACGCGCGAGCGGTTGTTCGAACTGCTGGTCGCGCGGCTGGGCGCGGACAACGTGCTGCGCGCGGCGCCTGTCGCCGATTACCGGCCCGAAGCCGCGAACCGTTGGCTACCGCTCGATGCGCAGCCCGGCAAGCCCGCTGCTGTTTCACCCGCCGCGCCGCCGCGTCCCGCGTGGCTGCTGGCCGAACCGCTGCCGTTGCTGATGCGCGGCGAGCGGCCGGTATTTCATACGCCGCTCCGGATGATGTCGTCGGCCGAGCGGATCGAGGCCGGGTGGTTCGACGGGCAGCTCGTTGCACGCGATTACCACGTCGCGCAGGACGAAGAGGGTGCGTGCTATTGGGTGTTCAGGGAGCGGACGAGCAGTCAGGCTGCGCCGCGCTGGTTCCTGCACGGCCTGTTCGGGTGAACGAAGATGGTTGCGGAATTCAGTTTGCTGCCCGATTACGCGGAGTTGTTCTGCCGCTCGAATTTTTCGTTCCTGCATGGCGCATCGCATGCGGAGGAACTGGTCGAGCGTGCGGTGAAACTCGGCTATCGCGGGATCGCGATCACCGACGAATGCTCGCTCGCCGGCGCGCCGCGCATGCATGTCGCCGCTAAAGAGAAAGGGCTGCCGCTCGTCATCGGTTCGTATTTCGACGTCACGCCGGATGAAGTCGCACCCGGCCACGACCCGGGCCCCGGTGCGTTCGGGCTCGTGTTGCTCGCGCAGAACCGCGAAGGGTACGGCAATCTGTCCGAGCTGATTTCATGGCGGCGGATGGAGGCTCCGAAGGGGACGTACAAGCTGACGTCGCGGATGCTGTCGGCGCCGCCAGCGAAGTTTGCACACCTGCGCGGGATGCCCGACTGCTTCGCGATTCTCGTGCCGACGTATCCGGTGCGGGCGGACGTGCTCGATGCGCAGGTCGCGTGGTTTCGCGCGACGTTCGGCGAGCGTGCGCGGCTCGGGCTCGTGCAGTTGCAGCGCGCGCTCGACGGCGTGCAGCGCGACGAGATTCGTGCGGCCGGCAAACGGCGCGGCGTGCGACTCGTCGCGCTCGGCGACGTGACGATGCACGTGCGCTCGTGCAAGCCGCTGCAGGACGTGATGACGGCGATTCGTGTCGGGATGCCGGTGGCCGAGTGCGGCTATGCGCTCGCGCCGAATGCGGAGCAGCATCTGCGTTCGCGCGGGCGGATCGCGAAGTTGTTTTCGGCGGAAGAGATTGGCGAGACGTGCGCGATGCTCGATGCGTGCGATTTCGATCTCGACGATTTGAAGTATGAATATCCACTCGAACTCGTGCCGCGCGGACACACGCCGACCAGTTACTTGAAGCAGGAGACGTGGGCAGGTGTCGCTCGACGCTATTGGAATGGTGTGCCGGAGAAGGTGGCAAAGCAGATCCGGTATGAACTTGCCCTGATCGCGAAACTGGAATACGAGCCGTTTTTCCTGACCGTCTACGACATCGTCAAATACGCGCGCAGTCAGAACATCTTGTGCCAAGGGCGGGGTTCGGCCGCGAACTCGGTGGTCTGCTACTGCCTCGGCATCACCGAAGTGAATCCCGATCAGAGCACGATGCTGTTCGAGCGTTTCATCAGCGAGGAACGCGGCGAGCCGCCTGATATCGACGTCGACTTCGAGCATCAGCGCCGTGAGGAAGTGATCCAGCATATCTACGCGAAATACGGACATGATCGCGCGGCGCTTGCCGCCGCCGTTTCGACGTATCGTCCGCGCGGCGTGCTGCGCGAAACCGGCAAGGCGCTCGGTGTCGATCCGATGCTGGTCGACCGCGTCGCGAAGGGCCATCGCTGGTTCGACGGCAGCCGCGATCTGCTGCAGCAATTCGCGTCGACCGGGCTCGATCCGGCGACGCCGATCATTCAGACATGGGCCGAACTGGCGGGGCGCCTGCTCAACTTTCCGCGCCACCTGTCGCAGCATTCGGGCGGCTTCGTGATCAGCCGCGGCAAGCTCACGCGGCTCGTGCCGGTCGAAAATGCGGCGATGGACGGGCGGCGCGTGATTCAGTGGGACAAGGACGATCTCGAAGCGCTCGGGCTGATGAAAGTCGACGTGCTCGCGCTCGGCATGCTGTCGGCGCTGCATCGCGCGTTCGACCTGCGCACCGCGTGGCGCGGGCCAGCGAAGGATGGCAAGCCATTCACGCTGAAACACATTCCGCAGGATGACAAGGCAACCTACGACATGATCTGCCGTGCCGATACCGTCGGCGTGTTCCAGATCGAATCGCGCGCGCAGATGTCGATGCTGCCGCGGCTGAAGCCTCGCAACTACTACGATCTCGTCGTCCAGGTGTCGATCGTGCGGCCCGGTCCGATTCAAGGCGGCGCGGTGCATCCGTATTTGAAGCGGCGCAGGATCGTGGCCGGAGAAGAGAAGGGGGAGGTCACGTATCCGAGCGACGCGCTCAAGGAAGTGCTCGTTCGCACGCTGGGTGTGCCGATCTTCCAGGAGCAGGTGATGCAGATCGCGATCGTCGCCGCGGGTTTTACACCCGGCGAAGCGGATGGCTTGCGCCGCGCGATGGCCGCGTGGAAGCGCAAGGGTAATCTCGAGAAATATCAGGACAAGATCATCAGCGGGATGCTCGAACGCAACTACACGCGCGAATTCGCCGAACAGATCTTCGAGCAGATCAAGGGCTTCGGCGAATACGGTTTCCCGGAAAGCCACGCCGCCAGCTTCGCGAAACTCGCGTACGCGAGCAGCTGGCTCAAATGCCACGAACCCGCGATCTTCCTCGCCGCGCTGCTGAACAGCCAGCCGATGGGGTTCTACCCGCCGTCGCAGCTCGTGCAGGACGCGAAGCGTCATCGCGTGAAGGTGCTGCCGATCGACGTCACGCAAAGCGGTTGGGAAGCGTCGCTCGAAGCACTGCCCGACCAGCCGCCCCCACATGGTCAACCGGCCGTGCGGCTCGGCCTGTCGCTCGTGCGCGGCCTGAGCGAAGCCGCCGCGCGGCGCATCGAGGCCGCTCGCACCGCCGGCCCGTTCGATAGCATCGACAGCCTTGCCCGCCGCGCGCAGCTCGAACGCCGCGATCTCGAGGCGCTCGCCGCGGCGAACGCGCTCGCGACGCTCGCCGGCCATCGCCGCGATGCGCTGTGGCAGGCCGTCGCCGCGGCGCCGGAGCGCGACCTGCTCGCCGCCGCGCCGATCGACGAGGCGGAGCAGCCCGCGCTCGGCGCGCCGTCGGAAGCCGACGACATCCTCGCCGACTATCACACCACCGGCCTCACGCTGAACCGCCACCCGGTCGCGTTGCTGCGGCCGGCGCTGCGCGCGCAGCGGCTGTCGTCCGCGGCCGAGTTGCGCGACCGTCCCGACGGCCGGCTCGCACGCGCATGCGGACTCGTGATCGCGCGACAGATGCCGGGCACCGCGAAGGGCGTGATGTTCATGACGCTCGAGGACGAAACGGGCTGCGTGAACGTGATCGTCCGGCCCGAACTGCTCGCGCGGCAGCGCCGCGAAACGCTCGATTCGCGGCTGCTTGCGGCGTCCGGCGTGTGGCAGGTCGTGAGCGACGTGCGGCACCTCGTCGCGCAGCATTTCGAGGATCTGACGCCGCTGCTCGGCGGCCTGCGCACGTCGAGCCGCGAATTCCACTGATCCGTGCGTCGCACCGGCGCTCTGTCGTCGATGCATACCAGTCAGTCAAATTGGTTCTATTCTGGTCTCATATTCGTGCCGGAAACCCGGCCGGTCCCCGCACTGGAACTGTCCCTTTGCATACCACTTCGGGTAAATCCCTATCCCGCGCCGCGTTGTAAACAAAGGCTTTGCCGGCACTAAAACGCTTGCCGCGCAAGGCTTTCGGCGATTTCCGCGGCGCTAATACCAGTTCGTTGACTGGTATTATGGTGGTTATATAATGCGTTCACTTTCGACGGTCACGGATCGTCGTCCGACACCCGGAGGCACATGGAAACCGGCTGGTCCGAACTGGCGCCCGACCCCCTCGACGACACGCCGCTCTATTTGCAGCTCGCCCGCAATCTGGCGAGCGCGATCCACGCCGGCGCGTGGCGGGCCGGCGAGGCGCTGCCGTCGGAGCGGCTGCTGTCGGGGTCGGTCGGCGTGTCGCGAATCACCGCGCGTCGTGCGCTCGCGCTGCTGGTCGAGCAGGGCCTGATCAAGCGAGCGCGCGGCGCGGGCAGCTTCATCACGCCGCGCGTCGCCGATCCGCTGTCGCGGCTCGTCGGCTTCACCGCGAAGATGCAGCAGCGCGGCTTCGTGCCCGATTCGGTGTGGCTGTCGCGCACGCTGCGCGCCGCGAGCCGTGACGAGCTCACGCATCTCGGCCTCGCGCCCGGCGCGACGGTGGCGCGGCTCGAACGGCTGCGCCGCGCGGACGGCATCGTGATGGCCATCGAGCATTCGACGCTGCCGGCCGCGGTGGTGCCCGATCCGCAGGCGCTCGGCGCGTCGCTGTACGAATACCTCGATACGCGCGGCATGACCGTCGTGCGCGCGCTGCAGCACTTTCGCGCGGCGAATGCCACGCACGCGATCGCGAAATGGATGGCGGTGAAGCCGGGCTCGGCATTGCTGGTGATCACGCGCGTCGGCTACGGCGCCGACCAGCGTGCGATCGAAGTGACCGAAACGTATTGCCGCGACGACTACTACGACTTCGTCGCCGAACTGAAACGCTGACGCGCGAGACTGCCCGCGCATCCCGCGCGATCGCGATGGAACGCAATCGCGCGCAATGAATCGCAACGGATTGGCACATCACGACGCGGACGCTCGCGTCACCCGATCATCAAGAGAACGTCATGCTGACTGGCAACATCCTCACCCCCGACGGCTGGATTCACGGTTCGCTCGATAGCGAGAACGGCCGCATCACCACGCTCGACGGCACGCCCGTCGATCCCGCGACGAACGACGCGCCGTACATCCTGCCCGGCTTCATCGACCTGCACGTGCATGGCGGCGGCGGCGCAGACGTGATGGAAGGCGGCGACGCGATCGAGACGATCGTCCGCACGCACGCGCAATTCGGCACGACGAGCCTGCTCGCGACGACGATGACCGCGCCGCGCGACGAGCTGATGGAAGTCGTCGCGAACCTCGGCACCGTCGCGCGGAACCGCACGCCGGGCGGCGCGCGCGTGCTGGGCGTGCATCTCGAAGGCCCGTACATCAACCCGGGCAAGCTCGGCGCGCAGCCCGACGCGGCCGTGTCGGCCGTGCTCGACGAGGTGCTGAAGTACCTGTCGATCGCGCCGATTCGCGTCGTCACGCTTGCGCCGGAAATCACGGGCCACATCGAGATCATCGGCGAGATGGCCGCGCGCGGCGTACGCGTGCAGCTCGGCCACTCGCTCGCGACCTATGACGATGCGGTCGCCGCGCTCAAGCACGGCGCATGCGGTTTCACGCACCTGTTCAACGCGATGTCGCCGCTGCATCACCGCAACCCGGGCCTCGTCGGCGCGGCGCTCGCGCACGCCGAATACGCGGAAATCATCCCTGACCTGCTGCACGTCCACCCGGGTGCGATCCGGGCGGCGCTGCGCGCGATTCCGCGCCTGTACGTCGTGACCGACAGCACGTCCGCCACCGGCATGCCCGACGGTGAATACCGACTCGGCAGCCAGCACGTGACGAAGTGCCTCGGCGGCGTGCGGCTCGCCGACGGCACGCTCGCCGGCAGCACGCTGACGATGGACCAGGCGCTGCGCAACCTCGTGTCGCTCGGCCTGCCGATCGCCGACGTGTCGAACCGGATGTCGCGCTACGCGGCCGACTACCTCGGCGTCGCAGATCGCGGCCGCCTCGAGCGCGGCGCCTGGGCCGACCTCGCGGTGTTCGATCGCGACCTGAACCTCACCGCGACCTATGTCGAAGGAGAATCGATTGTCGAATATGCTTAAGGAAGCGCGCGAGTCCGCCCAGGTCGTCGCCGCGCAGATCGCCGACACCACGCGCGTCGAAGCGCTCGCCGGCCAATTGCTCGATCACCCGCCGGCCGTCGCGCTGACGGTCGCGCGCGGCAGCTCGGATCACGCCGCCAGCTATTTCGCGAGCCTGACGATGAGCCGCCTCGGCGTGCCCGTCGCGTCGCTGCCGATGTCGGTCGCGACGCTGCAGCAGGCGCCGCTGAAGGTGCAGGACCAGCTCGCGCTCGCGTTCTCCCAGTCGGGCAAGAGCCCCGATCTCGTCAACACGATGGCCGCGCTGCGCGAAGCCGGCGCGCGTACCGTCGCCGCCGTGAACGTGCTGCCGTCGCCGCTCGCCGATGCGTGCGAGCACCAGTTGCCGCTGCTGGCCGGCCCCGAACTGTCGGTCGCCGCGACCAAGAGCTATATCGCGATGCTGTCGGCTTCCGCGCAGATCGTCGCGTACTGGCAGCGCGACGCCGCGCTGATCACCGCATTGCGCGGCCTGCCCGACGTGCTCGCGCAGGCCGGCCGGCTCGACTGGTCGCCGGCCGTCGCGGCGCTCGCGGGCGTCGAACGGATGATCGTGATCGGCCGCGGGCTGGGCCTCGCGATCGCGCAGGAAGCCGCGCTGAAGCTGAAGGAAACGTCCGGCATCCAGGCCGAGGCGTTCTCGAGCGCCGAAGTCCGCCACGGCCCGATGGAACTGATCGACCGCGACTATCCGCTGCTCGTGTTCGCGCCGCCGGGGCCCGAGCAGGCCGGCCTGCTGCAGCTCGCCGCCGACATGCGCGCACGCGGCGCCGCCGTGCTGCTCGCGGCGCCCGCCGGCACGCCCGGCGTATCGACGCCCGGCGTATCGGGCACCGTGCTGCCGCTCGCGCAGTCCGCCCATTCGGCGCTCGACCCGATCGCCGCCATTCTTTCGTTCTACGTGATGGCGGCGGATCTCGCCGTCGCACGCGGCCGCAATCCCGACACGCCGCGCCACCTGAACAAAGTCACCGAAACGCACTGATAGCCGAGAAAGCCGATGAGACGCGCCGAGGAATCCCAGTTGAAGAGCCCCAACCACGATCAGATCGTTCTGCTTAGCCCGTTGACGGGGCCGATCGTCGCACTGGCCGACGTGCCCGATCCGGTGTTCTCCGGCGGGATGTTCGGCGACGGCATCGGCGTCGACCCGCTCGCGGGCCGGCTTGTCGCGCCGTGCGCGGGCGTCGTGTCGCATCTCGCGCGCACCGGCCACGCGGTGACGATCACGACGCCGCAAGGCGCGGAAGTGCTGCTGCACATCGGCATCGACACCGTCGAGCTGAACGGGCAGGGCTTCATCGCGCACGTCGAAGCCGGCGCGCGCGTCGAAGCGGGCGCGCTGTTGATCGAGTTCGACCAGGACGCGGTGGCGCGAAACGCGCATTCGCTCGTGTCGGTGATCGCGATCGCGAATTCCGACGCGTTCGAGGTGGTCGAGCGCGCGAGCGGTTTCGCGACGGCCGGCGAGACGCCGTTGCTCGCGCTGCGCGGCAAGGGCGAAGCCGCCGCGCAGGCAGCGCAGGCCGGTGCGGCCGCGCACAACGAAGTGCGTCGCGAGATCGTGCTCGCGCAGCCGGGCGGCCTGCATGCGCGGCCGGCCGCGCGGGCACGTGAAGCCGCGCGCGGCTTCGACGCGACCGTCGACGTGCTGTTCGACGGCCGCAAGGCGTCGATCGCGAGCGTCGTCGGCCTGCTCGGCCTCGGCGCCGGCGAAGGCGCGACGGTCGAGCTGGTCGGCCGCGGCGCGCACGCGCAACAGGCCGTCGATGCGGTCGAGCGCGAGTTGCTGCGCGAAGCGCACGGCGAAGTGGAAGAAAAGCCGGCGCGGCTGAAATCGCCCGCGCCGCAGGCGGTCGCACGCCACGCCGGCGCGCCGATTGATCCGAACACGCTCGCCGGCGTGTGCGCGGCGCCCGGCATCGCGGTCGGCACGCTGGTGCGTCTCGACGATGCGGACATCGTGCCGCCCGAGCAGGCGACCGGCACACCGGCCACGGAAAGCCGCCGGCTCGATCAAGCGCTGAAGACGGTCGACGCCGAACTTACCGAAACGGTTCGCAGCGCGTCGGCGCGCGGCGCGGTCGGCGAAGCGGGCATCTTCGCGGTGCATCGCGTGCTGCTGGAAGACCCGACGCTGGTCGACGCGGCGCGCGACCTGATCAGCCTCGGCAAGGGCGCGGGCTTCGCGTGGCGCGCGACGATCCGCACGCAGATCGACACGCTGTCGAAACTCGACGACGCGCTGCTCGCCGAACGCGCGGCCGATCTGCGCGACATCGAGAAGCGCGTGCTGCGCGCGCTCGGCCACACGAGCGGCGCCGCGCGTGTGCTGCCCGACGAAGCCGTGCTCGCGGCCGAGGAATTCACGCCGTCCGACCTGTCGTCGCTCGATCGCGAACGCGTGAGCGCGCTCGTGATGGCGCGCGGCGGCGCGACGTCGCACGCGGCGATCATCGCGCGGCAGCTGGGCATCCCGGCGCTGGTGGCGGTCGGCGATGCGCTGTACGCGATTCCGGACGGCACGCAGGTGGTCGTCGATGCGAGCGCGGGCCGGCTCGAACACGCGCCGACCGCGCTCGACGTCGAGCGCGCGCGGCACGAGCGCCAGCGCCTGGACGGCGTGCGCGAGGCGAACCGGCAACAGGCCGGCGAGGCGGCCGCGACCATCGACGGCCGCGCGATCGAGGTCGCCGCGAACATCGCGACGCTCGACGATGCGAACACCGCGGTCGACAACGGCGCGGACGCGGTCGGCCTGCTGCGCACCGAACTGATGTTCATCCATCGCCAGGCCGCGCCGACGGCGGTCGAGCACCAGCAGAGCTACCAGTCGATCGTCGACGCGCTGCAGGGCCGCACGGCGATCATCCGCACGCTCGACGTCGGCGCGGACAAGGAAGTCGACTACCTGACGCTGCCGCCCGAACCGAACCCGGCGCTCGGCCTGCGCGGCATCCGTCTCGCGCAGGTGCGCCCCGATCTGCTCGACGATCAACTGCAGGGCCTCCTTGCGGTGAAGCCGTTCGGCGCGGTGCGCATCCTGCTGCCGATGGTGACCGACGCGGGCGAGCTCGTGCGGTTGAAAAAGCGCATCGACGAATTCGCGCATGCGCAGGGCCGCACCGAGCCGATCGAGGTCGGCGTGATGATCGAGGTGCCGTCGGCCGCGCTGCTGGCCGATCAGCTCGCGCAGCACGCGGATTTCCTGTCGATCGGCACCAACGACCTCACGCAATACACGCTCGCGATGGACCGCTGCCAGGCCGATCTCGCCGCGCAGTCCGACGGCCTGCATCCGGCCGTGCTGCGCCTGATCGACATCGCGGTGCGCGGCGCCGCGAAACACGGCAAGTGGGTGGGCGTCTGCGGCGCGCTCGGCGGCGATCCGCTCGCGGTGCCGATCCTGGTGGGCCTCGGCGTGACCGAACTGTCGGTCGACCCGGTGTCGGTGCCGGGCATCAAGGCGCGTGTGCGCCGTCTCGATTACCCGTTGTGCCGTCAGCGCGCGCAGGATCTGCTCGCGCTCGATTCGGCACAGGCAGTAAGGGCAGCAAGCCGCGAGGTCTGGCCGCTCGACTGAGCGTCGACGGCAGGTTCGCGGCCCGTTTCACGACGAAGAAGGCAAGTAGGTCAACGACGATTAACGACGATTAATGACGAGACATGGATTGGAGGACTGAATGAACGGGAATCCGTTTCTGAAAATACAGGGCCTGGGCCGGGCACTGATGCTGCCGATCGCAGTATTGCCGGTCGCCGGCATCCTGCTGCGACTCGGCCAGCCGGACGTGTTCAACATCAAGATGATCGCCGACGCCGGCGGCGCGATCTTCGACAACCTGCCGCTCCTGTTCGCGATTGGCGTGGCGGTCGGCTTCGCGAAGGACAACAACGGCGTGGCGGCGCTCGCGGGCGCGATCGGTTACCTGATCGAAACCGCGATCATGAAGGACATCGATCCCAAGCTGAACATGGGCGTGCTGTCCGGGATCATCGCGGGGGTCGTCGCGGGCCTGCTGTACAACCGCTACAAGGACATCAAGCTGCCGGACTACCTCGCGTTCTTCGGCGGCAAGCGCTTCGTGCCGATCATCACCGGGCTGGTCTGCGTGATATTGGGCATCGCGTTCGGGTACGTGTGGCAGCCGATCCAGCATGCGATCGACGCGGCCGGCCAGTGGCTGACGACGGCGGGCGCGATCGGTGCGTTCGTGTTCGGCTTCCTGAACCGCCTGCTGCTCGTCACCGGCCTGCACCACATCCTCAACTCGCTCGCGTGGTTCGTGTTCGGCAACTTCACGCCGCCCGCCGGCGGCGAGATCGTGCACGGCGACCTGCACCGCTTCTTCGCGGGCGACCCGACCGCGGGCACCTTCATGGCGGGCTTTTTCCCGATCATGATGTTCGGCCTGCCGGCCGCGTGTCTCGCGATGCTGCACGAAGCACCGAAGGAGCGCCGCGCGATGGTCGGCGGCCTGCTGCTGTCGATGGCGCTGACGTCGTTCCTGACCGGCGTGACCGAGCCGATCGAATTCAGCTTCATGTTTCTCGCGCCGGTGCTGTACGTGATCCACGCGGTGCTCACCGGGCTGTCGCTCGCGATCTGCCAGATCCTCGGCGTGAAGCTCGGCTTCACGTTCTCGGCCGGCGCGATCGACTACGTGCTGAACTACGGGCTGTCGACGAAGGGCTGGATCGCGATCCCGCTCGGCATCGCGTACGGCGTCGCGTACTACGGGCTGTTCCGCTTCTTCATCCGCAAGTTCAACATGGCCACGCCGGGCCGTGAGCCGGCCTCGGCCGATGCGGCCACGGAGTCGTACGCACCGGGCGGCTTCGTCGCACCGGCCGCGGGCGCGGCTGCGACGGCTGCCGCACCTCGTGCGCAACGCTACATCGCCGCACTCGGCGGGGCCGGCAACCTGTCGGTCGTCGACGCGTGCACGACGCGCCTGCGCCTGACCGTCGTCGATCCGGAGCAGGTATCGGAGCCGGCACTGAAGTCGATCGGCGCGCGCGGCGTGCTCAAGCGCGGCGGCAACAGCGTGCAGGTGATCATCGGGCCCGAGGCCGACATCATTGCCGACGAGATGCGCGCCGCGATTGGTGGCGGTGCGACCGGTGCCGCATCGGCCGCGCCGGCTGCTGCCGCGCAGCCCGTCACGGGCGCGGCCGCCGGCCCGCTCGATCCGGAACCGACCCGCTGGCTCGCGGTGTTCGGCGGGGCGACCAACGTCGCGTCGCTCGATGCGGTGGCCACCACGCGCCTGCGCGTGGTCGTGCGCGACCCGTCGGCGGTCGATCGCGAGCGTCTCGGCGCGCTCGACGTCGCATGGGTGTCGCTCGATACGTTCCACATCGTCTGCGGCAACGCGGCGGCACGCTATGCCGAACAGCTCGGCGCGCGCCTGCCGCCGTCGGGCGGCGGGGCGGCGGCACAACCGGCGTGATGCGGTGAGGCCGGCCTGATCGATCCGCGCGGCGGATACGGGCCGGCGGTCAACAGAGGTCAAAGGAAAACGGCTTGCGACGTGTGCGTCGCAAGCCGTTTTTGCTTTGGCGAAGGCCGTGTGCGATAAGTGTGCGATAAGCGATGCGTGGGTCCGCATCGCCTGCCGCTCAACTGCCTGGCCGTTCACCCGTTCACGGATTCGTCAGCGTGAAGGTCGGCTTCCGGTAGCCGACCCCGGCGCGCTCCAGCTTCGGCAATTCGCGTTGCGTGAGCAGCGTCGCGAAGCCGGCCCAGTCGCGCTGCAGCGCGGCGATGTCGACATGATGCGTGTCGCCGCGCTTGAAGCGCACGCCGGCCGCATACGGCAGCTCCCAGTCGGCCCGGTGCCACGCGCGCTCGGCCAGCGCGAGCAGCCGCGGATAGGTCATGTATTCGAGGAAGGTGTCGTTGCGCATCACCTCGCCCCACGCCTGGCCCTGCATGCCTTCGATGCGCGGCGCGGGGCCCGTGCCCGTCACCTCGAACGGGTTGCCGTCGCGGTCGCCCATCACTTCTGCGTTCTGCGGCAGGTTCTCCGGCGCGAGCGAGAACACCTTGTACTCGTCGGTCGCGTGCGAGCCCCAGTAGTAGCCGCGCTCGCGCGGATTGAGCGTGTACGGGAAGTCGAAGTACAGGTAGTCGGGCAGCGCGAGCACCGTCTGGTAGCCCTTGCCGCTCAGGTCGCGCGCGCTGTCCGACGCACCCCAGAAGATCGTGTCCCACAGCGACACCATCACGTGGCGCGTGCTGAAATCCTGCGGCCCGTTCGCATGCTTGATGCCGTCCTGCCACGCGGCCATCGTGCCGATCCCGTTCGCGTTGACCGCCGCACTCACCTGTTTCGCGAAACGCGTCGGCAGCTCGTCGATCGACTTGATCTCGCCGCGCTGGAGCAGCGCCGTGCAAGCCGGCGACCGTGCCCACGGCTTGTCCTGCGCGGCGAGATCGATGCGCCCCTTGTTCGGATCGGTGCCGTTGAGCGCCTGGAAGCCGCCGCCGAGGAAGATGTTCTTCGCTTCGTCGCCGCCGTAGTGCCAGGTCTGCAGCGGCGCCTGCGCGTCCGCGTGCATCGCCGCGATCTCGCGGATCACCTTCGACGCGAAGTTGAGCGCGCCCGGCACGCACGGGTTCAGGTCGCTGCGCCGATCGTAGAACTGCACCGTCGTCAGGTTCGTCGTGTCCTGCGGGTCGAGCAGCCGGTACGCGTTCGCTTCCTGCTCGCGGCCCGCCGCATGCAGCCGCCGGTAGCGCGCCTCCATCGTCACGACGGCCGCGCGCGCATGCGCGGGCATGTCGATCTCGGGGATGATCTGCACGAAGCGCGCGGCCGCATAGCGCACGAGCGCCACGTAGTCGTCGCGCGTCAGGTAGCCGCCGCCCGAGCGATTGTCGGGGCCGGAGCCGAGCTGCGGCAGCAGGCAGCGCGTCTCGCTCGGGTCGTGGCAGCGGCGCGAGCCGATCTCGGTCAGCTCGGGCAGGCCGGGAATCTCGATGCGCCAGCCTTCGTCGTCGGACAGATGCAGGTGCAGGCGGTTGAGCTTGTACGCGCTCATCTGGTCGATCAGGCGGCGCAGCGTCGCCGGCTGCTTGAAGTTGCGCGCGAGGTCGACGTGCATGCCGCGATGCGTGAAGCGCGGTGCATCCTCGACGAGCATCGCCGGGATCGGGCCGCCGCCGGCCGGCGCGAGCGAGTAGAGCGTCTGTACGCCGTAGTAGAGGCCCGCGCGATCGTAGCCTTCGATCAGCACGCCGCGCGGCCCGATCGCGAGCCGATAGCCGCCCGGTGTCGCGATGTCGGCCGGCAGCCGGCGCGGCGCGACGAAGCCGCGCACCGGCACGCGAGCGCCGTCGAGCCCGAGGGTCGTCGCGCGCTCGTGCAGCGCCGCGACCTGCGCGTCCGGCAGATCCTGCAGCGCGAGTTCGACGCCGCGCAGCTCGAGCGTGCCGGGCAGCGGCAGTTCGCGCTTCACGCTGGGCAGCGCGCGGCCCGGATCGGGTCGTGCGGCCACCGGCGGCGCGTTGCCGGTCGAGTTGTTCTGCGCGTCGGCCGGCAGCGATTCGACGTAGCGCAGCTCGTTGTCGGTGTCGTTGTAGCGCAGCACGGCCGGCGGTGCGCCGTCGACGACGACGTACGGACGCGGAATCACGTCGCTGTAGCGCAGCAGCCAGTATTCGGCGACGAACGGCAGCTCGATGCGCTCGCCGGGCGCGAGCCGCACCGAGCCCGGCTGCGGCGTCAGTTCATACAGGTCGCCGGTGAGCCGCCGCAGCGCGAAGCCGGGCCGGTCGATCCGCAGCAGGCGGCGGATGCTGTGCAGATAGAGCTTCCAGCCGCCGTCGGCGATCGCCTGGTGGCCGCGGTTCTGCAGGATCAGGCGGCCGGTCGCGCAGGCCGCGCCGTCGGCGCCGAGATCGGCGCACGGCACGCCGGCCGCGGCCGCGTGGTTGTTGTCGACGGCGACGCGCAACGCGAGGCCGTTCGACAGCTGCGTCGCGAGGCTGGCTGCTTGTGCGGTGGCCGCCGGCGCGGCGCCGGCGTTCGCGTTGGCGGCGCCCGACGCCGGTACCGCGGCGATCGCGGCAGGCGGCAACACCGCGATCAACAGGCCGGCAATGAGGGATGGCAAGGTACGCTTCATTCGAACTCCTGAGAAAAAGGGGGCGTAGCGACGCCGTGACGCGACGTCGCTGCGATCGGGTCTTTCAGTGGAGCCTGCGGGAGATACCGGCACGCGAGGCGATGCGGCTGCACCACGTGCATTCGGCACGCGGGAGCGTGCGTTACGGAACGGGCGGCGGGCATGCGTGCCGATCGGATCGGCGCGGCGGCGTGCGCGGATTCATCGGCGGCCCATGGCGTTCGCCGCGGCGACGAGGCGGCCACGGCCGGCGGCGCTCGGTTGGCCGCGCACGAGCGCGACGACGGCGCGCGCCGTGGCGCACGGACGTCGAGATGACGCGCAGGCGCACGCCACACACGGGATTCGCATGTCTCCCCCACCCAGAAGGATTCGGCCTGTCAGCGGCCGTGTCCAACGATCTTATGAAACCTTTTATTGGTATTCAAGTGGTATCAATCTGGCGCTAAATTGGCATCGCCGGGCGACGCCTGCCAGCGCGGACAGGACGAAAAAAAACCTCGCACGAAGCGAGGTTCTTTTCCCTTCCGGGCGGCGCCGGTGCGTCAGTCGCGCCGCGCACGCACGGGCGCTTCCTGCGTCTTCTGCCGCGCTTCGAGCCACATCGCGTTGACGATGCCGAACGACAGCGCGACGCCGATACCGAGAATCCAGCTGAAATACCACATGATCCGACTCCTTGCGAAACGGTGGGCGAGGGCGCCCGCGCACCCCGGCCCGGTTCAATGCGTCAATACATCGAGTGCGTGTTCTCTTCGAGCGTCTGGTGCGTGACCTTGCCGCGCATCACGCGATACACCCAGCTCGTGTAGAGCAGCACGATCGGCAGGAACACGATCACCGCGAACAGCATCACCTGCAGCGTCATGTGGCTCGACGTCGAATCCCACACGGTCAGGCTGCTGCGCGGGTCCAGCGACGACGGCATGATGAACGGGAACATCGAGAAGCCCGCGGTCAGGATCACGCCGGTGATCATCAGGCCCGTGCAGAAGAACGCCGTCTTCTCCTGCTTCGAGCCGGCGAGCAGCAGCGCCAGCACGCCGCCCGCGATCCCGACGACGGGCGCCGCGATCATCCACGGATAGTCGCCGTAGTTCGCGAGCCACAGGCCCGAACCGGCGGCGACGTCCTTGAGCAGCGGGTTCGCGACGGTGTCGGTCGGCGCCGCATGGGTGATGTGGAAGCCGCCGATATAGGAGGCTACCAGCACACCGGCCAGCACGAACAGCACGACCGCGAGGAACGACGCGACGCGCAGCGCGATCGACGCACGGCGCGCGATCACGCCGTCGGTCTTCATCTTGATGAACGCGGCGCCGTGCGCGACGAGCATCGTGAGGCTGACGAGCCCGCACAGCAGCGCGAACGGGTTCAAGAGCGCCCAGAAGCCGCCGTAGTAGGTCACGCGCAGGTCGCTGTCGAACTTGAACGGCACGCCCTGCAGCAGGTTGCCGAACGCGACGCCGAACACCAGCGCCGGCACGAAGCCGCCGGCGAACAGGCCCCAGTCCCAGCCCGCGCGCCAGCGCGGGTCCGGCCGCTTGCTGCGGTAGTCGAAGCCCACCGGCCGGAAGAACAGCGCGAACAGCACGAGCAGCATCGCGAAGTAGAAGCCGGAGAACGACGCCGCATAGACGAGCGGCCAGGCCGCGAACATCGCGCCGCCGGCCGTGATCAGCCACACCTGGTTGCCTTCCCAGGTCGCGCCGACCGTGTTGACGATGATGCGGCGCTCCTCGTCGGTCTTGCCGAGGAACGGCAGCAGCGCGGTCGCGCCCATGTCGAAGCCGTCGGTGACGGCGAAGCCGATCAGCAGCACGCCGACGAGCAGCCACCAGATCAGCTTGAGAGTTGCATAGTCCATAGCGATTCCTTGTTCGGTTGCGAGGGCGTGCTCAGACCGCGGCCCGCTCGCCGGCAGCGGCGAGCTCGTGGTGATAGCGGCCGGTATGCAGCGACGACGGGCCGAGGCGTGCGTACTTGAACATCAGCTTGATCTCGATGACGAACAGCGCGGTGTAGAACAGGATGAAGCCGGCGAGGCTCAGGTACAGGTCGCTCGGCTGCAGGCTCGACGCGGACAGGTGCGTCGGCAGCACGCCGGCGATTGTCCACGGCTGGCGGCCGAGCTCGGCGACGATCCAGCCGAATTCGATCGCGATCCACGGCAGCGGGATCGCCCACACCGCGTAGCGCAGGAACCAGCGGCGGTTGTCCTGCAGCAGTTGCCGCCGAGCGCAGAACCAGAACGCGGCAACGAACGTCGCGACGAACAGGAAGCCGAGGAACACCATGATCCGGAACGAGAAGAACACCGGCGCGACGGGCGGGATCGTCTTCTTCGCGGCGGCCTTGATCTGCTCGGGCGTCGCGTCGGTCACGTTCGGCGTGAACTGCTTGAGCATCAGCCCGTAGCCGAGATACTGCTTGTGCTGGTCGAACAGCGCGCGGGTCGCGTCGCTCGTGTCGCCCTGCTTGAGCTTCTGCAGCGCGCCGTACGCGATCATCCCGCTCTGGATGTGCTCCTCGCTGTGCTTCGCGAGATCGCGCAGGCCGATCACCGGTTCGTCGATCGAGCGCGTCGCGATCAGGCCGAGCGCGTACGGGATCTTGATCGCGTAGTCGGTGCGCTGTTCCTCCTGGTTCGGGATGCCGATCAGCGTGAACGACGCGGGCGCCGGCTGGGTTTCCCATTCGGATTCGATCGCGGCGAGCTTCATCTTCTGCACTTCGCCGGTCGTATAGCCCGATTCGTCGCCGAGCACGATCACGCAGAGCGTCGCCGCGAGGCCGAAGCCGGCCGCGACCGCGAACGAGCGCAGCGCGAAATCGACGTCGCGCTTCTTCAGCAGGTACCACGACGACACGCCGAGCACGAACATCGCCGCCGACACGTAGCCGGCCGACACCGTGTGCACGAACTTCACCTGCGCGACCGGGTTGAACAGCACGTCGAACAGGCTCGTCATCTCCATGCGCATCGTCTGGTAGTTGAACTCGGCGCCGACCGGGTTGTTCATCCAGCCGTTCGCGACGAGGATCCACAGCGCCGACAGGTTCGAGCCCAGCGCGACGAGGAACGTGACGATCAGGTGCTTGACCTTCGACAGGCGGTTCCAGCCGAAGAAGAACAGGCCGACGAACGTCGATTCGAGGAAGAACGCCATCAGGCCTTCGACCGCGAGCGGCACGCCGAAGATGTCGCCGACGTAGTGCGAGTAGTACGACCAGTTCGTGCCGAACTGGAATTCGAGCGTGATGCCGGTCGTCACGCCCATCGCGAAGTTGATCCCGAACAGCTTGCCCCAGAACTGGGTCATGTCCTTGTAGACCTGTTTGCCGGTCATCACGTAGACGGCTTCCATGATGACGAGCAGCCAGGACAGGCCGAGCGTCAGCGGCACGAACAGGAAGTGGTAGAGCGCCGTGATGCCGAACTGTAGGCGTGACAGATCGACGACTTCACTACTTATCATGGTGGTCTCCCTCGGTAGAGGCGGGCGCCGGCACCGAGAGCAGCTTCTCGGCGACGGCGGCAGGCGGCAACGACATGTGCTCGGCCTGCGGATGATTGAAGAATGCGTATTTGAGCGACATCAGGAGGATCAGCTTGACGATCAGCACCAGGGTGATGTCGCGGGCGAGGGTCGGTCCGCGTGCCCACGCGGCGATGCGCGCACGCCAGCCGATCGTGCCGGCCGGCCGCGAGGGCGGCGCAGGCTCTTTATTGATCGAGATCAAGGCGATTATCCTGAATCGATTTACGTCGGATTGGGGGCGACTTTACGTCGGATTTATGACGGCCGTGAAGCTGTTTTAATCCTTGTGCGCCTGACATGCCAATTTTAAAAGGACTGCTTTCCGATGCCGAGTGCTGCGCTGCGGCAGACCGTCGCGAAACGCGGGGTAAAAATTGAGGTGGATCAAGGTTATGCGGAAGGGCACCGCAAATGGCGTAATACCCGATGAATCAGGTCAATTAATCGGCGAAGAAACGGAGCGTGAAACGCGTTGAAAAGCGGGGGAAAAGCAGCGGAAAAACGGACGAAAAAAAACCGCTGCCGGGGCAGGCAGCGGTTTTCGATGAAGCGCTCTAAATCGCTGGGATTTACGAGTATTCGGCGAGGGCCGTGCGCATCTTCTTCATCGCGCTCGCTTCGATCTGGCGGATGCGTTCCGCCGACACACCGAACTCGGCGGCGAGATCGTGCAGCGTCGAGCCGCCCGAGCCGTCGTCGTCGACGTGCAGCCAGCGCGCCTCGATGATGCGGCGGCTGCGCGCGTCGAGCGCGTCGAGCGCCTGCGCGATGCCGTCCGTCTGCAGCATGTCGCGCTGACGTGCGGCCAGCACGGCGGTCGGCTCGTTGTGCGAGTCGGCCAGGTAGGCGATCGGCGCGTACGACTCCTCGCCGTCTTCCACCTGGCCTTCGAGCGCGATGTCGCCGCCCGACCAGGCGCGTTTCCATCTCGGTGACTTCCTCGCGCTTGACGTTGAGCTCCTGCGCGAGGCCGTCGATTTCCTCGGGCGTCATCGCCTGCATGCTCTTCTTGTGGCTGCGCAGGTTGAAGAACAGCTTGCGCTGCGCCTTCGTGGTCGCGACCTTCACCATGCGCCAGTTGCGCAGGATGTACTCGTGGATCTCGGCCTTGATCCAGTGAATCGCATACGACACCAGGCGCACGTTTTGCGCCGGGTCGAACCGCTTCACGGCTTTCATCAGGCCGATGTTGCCTTCCTGGATCAGGTCGCCGTGCGGCAGGCCGTAGCCGAGATAGTTGCGCGCGATCGACACGACGAGACGCAGGTGCGACAGCACGAGGCGGCGCGCCGCGTCGAGGTTGTTGTCCTCGCGGAATTCGGTTGCGTAGCGGCGTTCCTCTTCGGCGGTCAGCAGCGGAATGCGATTGACGGCCTGGATGTACGCGTCGATGTTGCCGAGCTGGCCGGGCAACATCGATTGGGCTGCGAGCGCCAGCGAGCCTGCCGATTCGGCCTTGGCCGGCGTCGGGCTCAGCGTGTTCGGGAGGGTCAGGGCGTGGCTCACTAAAAAACTCCTTTGGAATCAGGGACAAACCCCGGTCTCGAATGAGATTCCGTGGGTCATCTTAGCACTCCCGCAATACGAGTGCTAATTCCTTAGAGCGGGCGGGGGCATCGGAGTTCCCGGTTTTTCTATCGAATCGGTTGAGTCGATAGTCTATTCTGCGACAGGGGCGGCGCCGTGAAGTTCCGTAAGCCGTTGTTTCTGATGGGAATCAGTAGACGATTTCGATTTTTGTCGTTTTGGAAGCAAACAATTTCGCTTCGTGATGCCGATCCGAAAAGTCCTTTACCATACCATTCAGTTCGCTCGGGCCCGGCCGTTGCGGCAGGCTCCATTCAACCCACAAAGTTGGAGTGTCAGATGAACAATAAGAAGAATCGCCGGCCCGGCAGCCGGCTGGTGCTGCATGCGATGCTGGCAGCGTCTCTTCTGGGCGGATCCGGTGCGGCTTTCGCGGATCGATGGGGGATCCAGGCGGGCGGCGGGTTTTCGGATCGTCGCGGGATCGACAAGGCCGATATCGGCGTCGTATGGGACCCGGGCTGGAACTGGTGGGAAATCGGCGGCTGGCACTTCGCGTTCGTCGTCGAAGGGCACGCCGGCTACTGGCACACGGGCGGCAACGTCCACGGCAACATCGGCGAGTTCGGCGTCACGCCGATGTTCCGTTTCATCAAGAGCAGCGGGCAGATTCGCCCGTTCATCGAGGCGGGCGGCGGCGTCCGGCTTCTGACGCACCCGACGATCTCGGACAATTTCTCGCTGTCGACCGCGTTCCAGTTCGCGCCGACGGGCGGCGTGGGCGTGCAGTTCGGCCAACGGCAACAGTATCAGGTCGGCTACCGTTTCGAACATGTGTCTAACGCGGGTATCAAAGAGCCGAATCCTGGTATAAATTTCCACCAGTTCTACCTGCAGTACAACTTCTGATCCGTACGCCCGTGCAAGGCGGGCGCGTTGCCGAGGAGTCAGGCGATGGCGAAGGTGGTCGATGCGATCCGCGCGCTCGAGCGCGACCGGTTCCGGGCGATGGTGGACGGCGACGGGGAGGCGCTCGCCGCGCTGCTGTCGGACAAGGTGTTTTTCGTCCATACCAACGGCAAGCGCGAAACCAAGCAGCAGTTCATCGACGCCATCGTCGCCGGCCGCCGCCGCTATCGCCAGATCGAAATCCAGTCGCAGGACGTGCTGCCGGTCGGCGACGAGACCTGCGTCGTCACCGGCCGCGCGTTGATCGAGATGGAAACGAACAACGGCGGCCTCGTCTTCCCGATTGCCTATACGTCCGTCCACACGCACGACCAGGGCCGCTGGTGCCTGTTCGCGTGGCAGGCGACGCGGTGCGCGACCGAGACGTGAGCGCGGGTGACGCGCCTTTTCATGTCCCGACCGAAGCGGCCTTCTGAGCCGCTTTTTGCTGCCTCGTGCGGCGCGGATCGCGCGGCGCACGGGCGGTCACGCACCGCTCGCTGACCTTTCAACCCTGCATCGAAGCCCGGTGCTCAGGCCGCCGCGCGTCGATCGGCGCAGTGCCATGCCGAGCGGTTGATCGCGCTGACGACCGCATCGAGTGCCGCGCTCGCCGCATCGGCGTGCACGCCGACCCCGTGCCGCAGCGGCGCGTCGCCGACCCGGCAGCCGACCGATACCGCGATCCGGCCGTCCGCGGTGCGCGTGTGTTCGCACGACGCGACGTCGATCGCGGCGCCGGCGGCCGTCGCAAATGCCGCGGCGAAACGTCGCACGGCGTCGTCGGGCGTCGCGTCGGCGGCGGGCGCCACCGCGATCTCGCGGTTTTGCCAGCGCGCGCCGCTGCCATGGCGTGCGGCCGGGCCGTCGGTCTCGAAGAATTCGCGGGAGAACAGCGCGCAGATCGCGTCGCCCGTCACTTCCTCGCCCGACGCGTCGGCGAGCGTCTGCACCGCATGACTGAACTCGATCTGGACGCGGCGCGTCGGCGTGAAGCCCATCCCGCGCTCGAGCAGGAACGTCGCGCCGCCCTTGCCAGACTGGCTGTTCACGCGGATCACCGCGTCATAGCTGCGGCCGAGGTCGGCCGGGTCGATCGGCAGGTACGGCACCTCCCAGATCGCATCGGGGCGCTGCTGCGCGAAGCCCTTGCGGATCGCGTCCTGGTGCGAGCCCGAGAACGCGGTGAACACGAGGTCGCCCGCGTACGGGTGGCGCGGATGCACGGGAATCTGGTTGCAGCGCTCCACGACGCGGCGCACCGCGTCGATGTCGGAGAAATCGAGGCCCGGGTCGATGCCTTGCGTGTAGAGGTTCAACGCGAGCGTGACGAGATCGACGTTGCCGGTGCGCTCGCCGTTGCCGAACAGGCAGCCCTCGATGCGGTCGGCGCCCGCGAGCAGC